>JAQXEE010000119.1 GCA_029251005.1 Flavobacteriales bacterium
GGGGAAAAACAAGAACTGAATCCATTTTACAATAATACTTATAATATAGTATTTGTAATGTTTTGGTTGTTTCTTTATAAATAAATGTAAAAAGCGTTTTTATTGTGTTAGTGGTTAAATTATATAACCTTAATATCTAATTACTTTCATTATTCAGAATTTTATTACTACCCGTTCACATAACACTAGTGCGCATCAAATAAGGCTTCTTATTAACTTTTTACAATTTTTTTTAAAAAACAAAACATCTTGTGCCTTTGATTAAAAAGATTATTTTTACATATAAATTATGAAGAGAATTATTTATTTTATTACAATTCTGCAACCGTGATTTTTTCAACTTAAATTAAAGTTTAAGAATCAATCAGCAATCAGGTTTTATTTGATTTACTCTCTAAAAATCAAGTTTTATTATAATTTTTAAATTACATGAAAAAAGTATTTAATTTATTTGATTTATCACAAAAGGTTAACTTTAAAACAGAAGTGTTAGCAGGTCTAACTGTTGCGATGACGATGATTCCAGAATCTTTATCGTTTGCTATTTTAGCAGGATTCCCTCCGTTAATGGGTTTGTATGCTGCATTTATAGCTGGTTTAGTGACTGCAATTTTTGGCGGTCGACCAGGAATGATTTCAGGAGGAGCAGGGGCAACAGTAATTGTATTAATTGCCTTAATGAAATCAAACGGTTTAGAATATGTACTAGCTGCTGTAGCGTTAGCAGGAGTTATTCAAATTTTAATTGGAGCATTTAAATTAGGTAAATTTATAAGATTAGTTCCGCATCCTGTAATGTTTGGGTTTGTAAACGGATTAGCCATCATTATATTCATGTCTCAGTTGGATCAATTTCAAACCCCAGGTGATGGAGGAATGGCCTGGCTTACGGGAACTCCTATGCTCATCATGGCTGGTTTAGTGGCATTAACTATTGTAATTGTAGTTTTACTACCTAAAATAACTAAAGCAGTGCCCTCTTCATTAGTTGCTATTATAGTTGTTTTTTTATTGGTTTACTTTTTAAAAATTGATACCAAAACAGTAAAAGACATAGCTTCGGTAAGTGGTGGCTTCCCCCCATTTCATATTCCAGATATTCCAATAACTTGGGAAGCATTAATTTTAATTGCCCCATACTCTATGATAATGGCAGCAGTAGGATTAACTGAAGGTTTGCTTACTTTAAATTTAGTTGATGAAATAACAGAAACAAAAGGAGAAGGAAATAAAGAATGCATTGCGCAAGGAAGTTCAAATATTTTAAATGGTTTTTTCTTTGGAATGGGAGGTTGTCCTATGATAGCGCAAACCTTAGTTAACTTGTCAGCCGGTTCTCGCGCACGTTTATCAGGCATTATAGCTTCATTAACCATTCTTGCAATTGTATTATTTGGAGCGCCTATAATCGAAGAAGTGCCAATGGCGGCCTTGGTAGGGGTTATGATAATGGTTGCAGTAGGTACTTTTGAATGGGCAACATTAAGAATATTTAATAAAATGCCTAAAAATGATGTGTTCCTGGTAATCATTGTTGCTGCAATAACAGTGATATTACATAATTTAGCATTAGCTGTATTGATTGGAGTTGTTATTTCCGCATTGTTTTTTGCTTGGGAAAGCGCTAAAAGAATTAGAGCAAAGAAGTATGTTGATGAAGATGGAGTAAAGCATTACGAAATTTACGGACCATTGTTTTTTGCTTCTACAACAGTTTTTACCGAAAAATTTGATGTCGCAAATGACCCATCAGAAGTAATCATCGACTTTAGAGAAAGTAGAATTTCAGATATGTCTGCTATAGAAGCTTTAAACGTAGTGACGAATCGTTATCACAAGCTGGGTAAAAAAGTTCATTTAAGACATTTGAGTAAGGATTGTATTGTGTTACTAAAAAATGCTGAAGCAATAATTCATGTAAATATAATGGACGATCCAACTTATAAATTAGCTGTAGATAAAAGTTAATTAGCTCAAAGAGAATAACGCTTAATAAAGAATACTCATTCCTTTAAAGACTTTGATTGAGGTATATCAATCGAATCCTTACTTTTGAAAAATTATTATAATTAATCTTTTATCTATGTCTTATCAAGATGTTTTTGTTGAATTCTGGGAGCAAGTGTTAGAAAGTGGAAAAGAGGGTCAATTTGCCAAGCTAACAATGGCTAAAACTATTGGTAAGCCTGATCTAAGGAATATCTTCATGAGGCCAGTTGAGTCTGATGGTGAATTCAAAGTTTTACTTAAATTACGATACCGATCTAAAGAAACAGAAGATCAAGAAGATGAACTTACACTAGATGAAGCTTTAGAAGTAGTTAAATCTCATCTTCAAAAGTCATTTTGGTCTGTTATTTTATTTACAACAACAAAAGATGTAATCTTTAAAATAAACCGAAAGGGAGCAGGAAGTATTTCTGAAAAGCAACCTACTTTTAGTGATGTTATTTTTGCTAAAATTGACGAGGATTAGTAATAAGCTAAATACTAGTATAGGATATTAATGGAATGAAACATTTTGTAAAAGACTCTTTTTAATTGGATCTATTCTATTTGTTGCAAGTGAATTAATCTTTTTTATATTCTGTTATTTTTTTAATCATTCCATTGAATATGAATCCATGAAATGGAAGAACTGAATACCAATAAAATCTACCTTTTAATCCTAAAGGTCTAAAAGTAGCTTTTTGAATTAATTTATTTTCGATTATTTTAAATTCTAGCCAAGCTTCTCCAGGTAATTTCATTTCAGCATACAAAACTAATCGTCCCTCATCCTTATCTACGTAAATAACTCTCCAGAAATCTAATGCATCTCCTACATTAATGAACCTTTCTGAAGTACGACCTCTCCTTAAGCCAACACCACCTATAATTGTATCTATAAAACCTCTTAATTTCCACAACCAATTTCCACAATACCAACCATTATTCCCTCCAAGCTTCCAAATATTATTAATGCATGATTCTCTATTCGAAAAAGCCATTTCTTTTGTGTCGGTAAAACATCCGTTTGTAGGTACATTTATAAATTCCGTGAGATTGTAATTGAAATCACTACTGATAAATGCATCTTTCCAGCTAGATATTACCTCGTCTCTCTCAATTTTATAAAAGGTTCTTTCTAAAGATTCTTTGTAACCTATTGGTTCTATGTTGAGAATTTTATTAATATCACTATTACGGCATACAACTTCAATTTTCATGCTATTTACGAGTGCAATGGCAAGATTGTAGGAGATAGATGTAACAAAATATAACCAGTAAGAAGAGAGTTTAGGTGTTATTATTGGAACAGTGATAATATAGCGCTTTAAGCTTCTCATTCTTCCAAACTGAAGAAGCATTTCCTTGTATGTTAGAATATCTGGTCCACCAATATCAAAATCTTTATTGTATGTTTTTGAATTTAATAATGTTTTTGAAAGTATTTGTATGACATCTGAAATACCTATTGGCTGGCATTTTGTGTTTAGCCATTTGGGAGTTATCATAAGCGGGAGTTTTTCTACTAAATCTCGCATGATTTCAAAGGATGCACTACCTGATCCAACGATAATACCAGCTCTTAATGTGGTGAAATTATAGGTTCCTTTACTAATTTCTCTTTCTACGTTTTTCCTCGATGTTAAATGTTTGGAAAGTTCAGATTTATTGATCATTCCACTTAAATAAACTACATGCTCAACTTTTGTTTTATTAATAGCATTTCTAAAATTGATTGCAGACTCTTTTTCTAATATTAGATAATTTGAAGAAGTTGTCATTGAGTGCACTAAATAAAAAGCTCCGTCAATATCTTTTGGAATGTTATCCAATGACTTTTTTTCTAATAAGTCAACTTCAATTATCGTTATTTTTGAACTAAGTGATTTTGGTGGATTGAATCTTTGAATATCTCTAACACAGCAAACAACCTCATGTCCATTGTCTATTAAAATGGGTAAAAGTCGTTTTCCAATATAACCGGAAGCACCTGTTAGAAGAATTTTCATTCTTTAAGTTTAACGAATAATATCATTTTTTGTTCACTTCAATTTTTGAGTTGAAATCAACATGGAATTGAACTGTTTTAAATTCCTTTTAAAACGCGTCTTATCTCATTTACATCACCCATTAAATCGCGGAGTTCATCCTTACTTCCAGTTTCTATTTTTCGTTTGAAGTTTTCAAGGTTTTTGATATAAGCTTCTAAAGCTGTAGAAAGATGCTCTTGGTTTTGTTCGAAGATTGGAGCCCACATATCGGGGGAGGATTTTGCTAAACGTACTGTGCTTGCAAAACCTGAGCCTGCCATGTTAAAAATACTTTTTTCATCTTTTTCGATTTCTAAAACTGTTTGTCCTAAAACAAAAGAAGTTATGTGAGAAAGGTGCGAAACATAAGCAATATGACGATCGTGTTCTTGAGAGTCCATAAATTGGACACGCATATTTAATGTTTCGTATAGTTTTTTGCAAACATTAACAGCCGAAGGTAAACTCTTTTCCTCGTCACAAATGATGGTGATTTTATTATCGTACAAACCATCAAATGCTGCAGAAGGTCCTGCGTTTTCAGTTCCTGCAATAGGGTGGGAAGCAACAAAGTTTTTTCGGTTAGGATGTTGGTCGGCTACCATACAAATTCCTCCCTTAGTAGAACCCATGTCGATAATAACTTGTCCTTCTTTAGTTTGATCCAGTAACAGTGGTAAAACAGCTTTACCTGCATCAACTGGGATTGCTAAAATTATAATGTCAGCTAATTGAGCAACTTGGCTTAACCCGCAAACTTCATCAACAATATTAGAATCTAACGCTTCAGAAGAGTGGTTAGGGTTGTTATCAACTCCAATAATTTTTGATGCAAAACCTCTTTTCTTTAAGCTTATCGCTAAAGAGCCTCCAATTAAACCTAAACCAACAACTCCTACAACCATTTTAAACGTTTGCTTTTATTCTTTTTAATGCTTCTTTAATATTTATTTCGTTGGCGCATAAACTTGCGCGAATATATCTTGCACCGTTACTTCCAAATATGAAGCCAGGTGTTATGAAAACATCTGCTTTGTATAAGATGTCGTCAACTAATTTTTCTACATTTTCCAATGCATCTGGAACTTTTCCCCAAACAAACATTCCAACGCTATTGGAATCATAGGATATGTTTAAGTAATCGAACATTTCTCCGATAAGTTTTTTACGATTGGCGTAAATTTCGTTTTGATCTTCATGCCATTTTATTGGATTGGATAAAGCTTTTATAGCTGCTTTTTGCAAGCCTAAAAACATACCGCTGTCCATATTACTCTTTACTCTAAGTACAGTTGAGATATAATCAGGATGACCAGTTAGCCAACCAATTCTCCAGCCAGCCATGTTGTGCGATTTACTTAAAGAGTTTAATTCTAAACAAACTTCTTTCGCCTCTTTTAAGTTAAAGATACTTTGCGGATTGGGGTTAAGAATTAAACTATACGGGTTATCGTTTACGATTAAGAATTTCTCCTTTTTTGCTAAAGTAATTAATTCCTTTAAAACAGATAAATCAGCCTGAGCGCCTGTTGGCATATGCGGGAAGTTTAACCAAAGTAATTTCACTTTACTTAAATCCTTTTGCTTTAATGCTTCCACATCAACGTTCCAGCCTTTATTTTCATCCAAATCATAAAATTCAATTTCAGCATCAACTAAATTGGTTACTGAAGTGTAGGTTGGGTAACCTGGATTTGGTACTAATACCTTATCTCCTGGATTAAGAAAAGCCATGCTTATGTGCATGATTCCTTCTTTAGATCCCATTAAGGGTAAAATTTCACCATCGGCTTTAAAATTAATTCCATACGTTATTTTCATCCAATTGCTTAATGCTTGTCTGAATTCAGGAATTCCTATGTAAGATTGATAACCATGAGAATTGTCTTGTTGAGCTGTTCTTGTTAAAGCTTCAACAGTTTCTGCTGAAGGGGCAAGATCAGGACTACCAATTCCAAGGTTTATGATGTTTTTACCATCTGCATTTAATTGTCTTATTTCCTTTAATTTCTTGGAGAAATAATATTCCTGAACGTCGGATAATCTGTTTGCTGGTTGAATAATCATTATTATACTGTAATATCTACTTTTCCTTTTTTATACTCACCAAGAATTTCTAAGTTCACGGCAATTTCTTCTACTTTTTGCATTGCTTTTTTAAAGCTGCTGTAAAGTTCCCATTCCATATCAACATGGAAGTTATATTCGTATGGTTTACCTACTATTGGAACCGATTGAATTTTAGTTAAGTTAATGGAGTAGGCTGCTAAAATGTTTAATATTTTGGCTAATGCTCCTGGATCATGCGGAAGCTGAAAAAAGAGTGTTGCTTTGTTATCAGCATTACTTTTATCAGCTACTCGACTTAAAACTAAAAATCGGGTGAAGTTTTGTTTATTTGTTTCGATCCCTTTTGCTAATAGTTCTAATCCGAATATCTTGGCTGCAGATTCACTTGCAACTGCGGCAACGTTTTTAATTTTTTGATCAGCAATTTGTTTAGCACACAATGCTGTGTCTTCTTTTTCTTCTAGCAATACGCCATTTAATCCTTTTAAAAACTGACTACACTGACGAATAGCTATGGGGTGGGACTGAGCGATTTTTAAATCTTGAATCTTCGTTCCCGGTAAAGCCATTAAGTTCATTCGTATTCTTAAAAATACTTCACCTATTATGCGAAAGTTAAACTCTTGAAGCAGTCCGTAGTTTTGAAGCAGTGAACCAGCGATAGAGTTTTCGATGGCCATTACTGCAAAATCAGATTCTTTATTTTTTAAACTATCACACAATTCTTGAAACGATAAACAATTTACCGTTTCAATTTCTTGTCCGAAATATTTATAAGCTGCCTCTTCGTGAAAGGACGACTCAATACCTTGTATAGCTATTTTCTTCTTCAAAATAAGGTTGCGTAAAGGGTTAAAGATATTTATTTTCTATTGAATAGTGGGGCTAGGGATTGTTTTTATTATGCGATAGGTTAACGCATGTGTTTATTTGTATGTTATTCATTATTTTTTAGTTTTTGCAGAACGCGTAAGCTATATAAGTTATGATTCTGCGGATAATTAAGAATTCTTAACGAAAAATAAGTGAACGATATATAACATTCATTTTAAAGTTTATTATTTACAACTTATAAGTATTATTGTAGTGCTTTAAAAGCTTTTGATATGAAAACTAAAATTTTAAGTCTATTGTTTGTTGTTTCGGGATTATTTTTTGTGGCTTGCAATGATCAGAAAGAAATTAACAAGAGTTATGTTAATCCTGCATTTAGTAATTATGTAAGTGCTTTTAGCTCGGGAGATGTTTCAAAAGGGAAATCAATAAAAGTTGTATTGACAGAACCAATTGACACTTTGAAATTTAAATTGGGTGAAGCTTTACCTGAGGATTTGTTTGATTTATCACCATCTATAAATGGTGTTGCAAAATATTCGGATCCATACACAATAGAATTTACGCCAGAAGAATGGTTTAAATCAGGTGTGAAATACGATGTAGTATTTGATTTGAAATCTATTTTAAAGGTTCCTGAAGAATTTGAGGAATTTAGATTTGATTTTAGGACTTTTATTTTGGACTACAATGTATTTTTAAAAGGGTTTGATAAAAACAGTACTTATGAAAAAGTAAACATTGCAGGTGAAGTAGTTTTTACAGATGTTATTGATACGAGTGCTTTAAAAGATTTAATAAAGATTGAAGGCGTTAAACAACCTCAAATTCATTGGAAGGAATTAAATGAGTTTTCATACGAGTTCACCTTAGAGAATTGTAATAGAGGAGATGATGAATATAAAATTGACTTTAAGTTTAAAGGAAAGGTTTTAGGTGTAGAGAAAGAAGATTATAAGTCGTTTGTAATTCCTGCTTTGGGAGATTTTAAAATTACAGATGTAAACGTTGATAACGGAGTTGAGCAATCGATAACACTAAATTTTTCGGATCCAATCAGTAATAAACAAAAACTAAATTCATTTTTTAGAATGGATGGTATTACAAAACTTAAATCAGTTGTGATTGGTAATTCGGTAAAACTATATCCATCATCAAGAATTAATGGAGATAAGGAATTACAAGTTTTAGGTGGTTTAAAAAATACGATGGGCTATAAAATGGCAAAAGGTAAAAACTATACGTTGAGCTTTTTTGCTATTAAACCTGAAGTACAATTGTTAGGTAGGGGGAATATATTACCAACTGCTAACGAAGGATTACTCTTCCCTTTTAAGGCTGTAAATGTAAATTCGGTTGTGGTTACGATAACGAAAATTTTTACCGATAATATTGGTCAGTTTTTGCAGGTGAATAACCTCTCAGGGACTTATCAATTACATAGAGTTTCGAGAAAAGTATTGAGAAAAAGAGTGAATTTAAAATCATTAAAGGATGTAAATTTATCTGAATGGAATGATTTTAATATCGATTTAAGTGAGTTTGTAAATGTTGACCCTGGAGCGATTTATAGGGTGTCAATTGCGATTGATCAAAAAGGAAGTAATTATCCGTGTAAAGGTGTTTCTGCAAGTGATGAAAGCCTAACTGAAATAGAAGTTAATTCTAGCTTCGAAAGCTGGTCTGAAGGTGCTAAAAATGACAATGATTACGATGAGTATTATGAAGACTATGACGGATATTACAACAGTTATAGTTACAACTATAGTGACCGTGAAAATCCTTGTACACCATCTTATTATCGTAATCGTGAGGTAAGTAAAAACATATTGGCTAGTAATTTAGGTATAACTGTAAAAGCTGGTCCGGATCGTAAGTTCCATGTTTATGTCGCCGATATATTAACAGCAGTTCCTGTAGCACAAGTTGAAGTTGAATTATTGGATTACCAACAACAAGTTATTGGTATAGGAACAACTGATTCTAAGGGAATGTTAACTGTTACTCCAAAGAGAAAACCATTTTTAGTGATTGTAAAAAGTGGGCAACAGCGGGGCTATTTAAAAGTTAGACAAGGCTTAAGTTTGTCTACAAGTAAGTTTGAAACACAAGGTGAAACAAATAAGAATGGTTTAAAAGGGTTCCTTTATACTGAAAGAGGCGTAAGAAGACCAGGGGACTCTATTTATGTTGCTTTAATGATTGAGGATCAAACAGGAAAATTACCGCAGAATCATCCTGTTCATTTCGAATTAATTAATCCAAAGGGGAAAATTATTAAAAGAGCTGTTTCTATTGGAGATAAGGACGGAATTCATGTTTTTAGGACCAATACCGATATGGATGACCCAACAGGGAATTGGAGCTGCAAAGCACATGTTGGAAACTCTACCTTTTATAAAAACTTAAAGGTTGAAACTGTTAAACCTAATCGTTTGAAAATCAACATGGATTTTCATCAAAAAATAATAACAAAGGATGATGCACCTCAAGCTGATTTATATGTGGAATGGTTGCATGGTGCTGTTGCTCGTGATTTAGAGGCGAAAGTTGAAATGCATTTGGAAGCAGATAATAAACCATTTAAACAACATCCTGATTATGTTTTTAAAGATCCTATTTATAGTTTTTCGGAATCAGATCAAATGGTGTTTGAAGGTAAGGTTAACAATGAAGGAAAGGCGCAGTTTAAGCCGACTATAAAAGTGGGACAGTTTGTTCCTGGAATGTTAAAGGCTTATTTTAAGACGAGGGTTTTTGAGAAAACAGGAGATTTTAGTGTAGATCGTTTTGGGGTGAAATTCTCACCTTTTAAAAGTTATGTTGGGGTGTCTGTGCCTAAAGGTTCTCGTTGGGGGAATGTTTTAGAAACGGGGAAAGATCATCAAATTGGAATTGTAGTTGTTGATGAAAAAGGAAAGAAACTGAATAGAAAAGGTGTTAAGGTTAAGGTTTACCGAATTGAGAATAATTGGTGGTGGGATAACTATAATCGTGATTTAGCGAACTATATTAATCGAAGAAGTACGGAGCTAATTATGGACACTTTGATGGATGTGAAAATGGTTGGTTCTTATTTCACGATGCGTGAAGAATATCCAAATTGGGGTCGTTATTTAATTAGAGTTACTGATCCTGTGAGTGGACACTCGTCTGGTAGGTTGGTTACGGTTGATTGGCCTTATTGGAGAAGAGCTGAAAGAGATAATCAGGATTTCTCTACGATGTTAAATTTTCAAAGTAGTAAGAAGTCTTATCAAGTAGGTGAAGAGATTAAGGTGTCATTTCCAACTGGAGGGTCTGAAAAAGCATTGGTGACAATTGAAAATGGTACATCAGTCTTAAAATCGTTTTGGGTTGATACAAAAGAGAAGCAAACCAACTTTACAATCGAGGCCACAAAGGATATGGCTCCGAATGTATTCGTGAGTATTTCGTTGTTGCAACCACACGGTAAAACGTTGAACGATATGCCTATTCGAATGTATGGAACAGTACCGGTAGGAATTGAAAACCCTGAATCTCATATTAAACCTGTTATTGATATGCCGGATGAAATTCGTCCCGAATCTATCGCTACCGTTAAAGTATCTGAAAAATCAGGCAAAGGGATGATATATACATTGGCAATGGTTGACGAAGGGTTATTAGATTTAACTCGATTTGCAACTCCAAATCCTTGGAAACACTTTTATGCAAAACAAGCGTTGGGTGTTAAAACCTGGGATATGTACGATAATGTGATTGGAGCTTATGGCGCTGAATTAAATAAGATTTTAGGAATTGGTGGAGATGGAGTAAACCGCAAGAAAGGTGGTCAGAAAGCAAATCGATTTAAACCAATGGTGCGATTTTTAGGAGAGTTTACTTTAGCTCCTGGAGAAAAGGCAGAACATAAAATTGACATGCCAAATTATATTGGGAGATGTAGGATTATGGTTGTTGCTCGAAATAAAAAGGCATACGGTTCAACGGATAAAAGTGTGAAGGTTAAAAAGCCATTAATGGTTTTGGCCACTTTACCTAGAGTACTGGGTCCACAAGAGGAATTGGTAATTCCTGTAAACGTATTTGCTTTAAATGATGGTTTAGGTAAAGTAAAGGTGACCCTAAAGGTTAACGATATATTTAATCCTACTGGAGCTATTACTAAAACTATAGAATTTAAAAAAGCTGGTGATAAAATTATAGGCTTCCCAATTAAGGTTGCGAATAGAATTGGCTTTGGTAAGGTTGAAGTTATTGCAACTTGCGGAACGGAAAGTGCTAGACATGAAATTGAAATTAATGTAAGAGCTTCTAATCCTGAGATTGATAATATTGTTGAGGTTTTAGTAAAGCCAGGAGAAACTTGGAAGAGTCAGGTTGAATTTCCTGGAATTGATGGAACTAATTCCGGCGCTTTTGAAGTGTCTACTTTCCCCGCAATCAATTTAACAAAAAGGTTGAGGTATTTAATTAAATATCCACATGGTTGTATTGAGCAAACAACTTCATCAGTTTTCCCTCAATTGCATTTGGATAAAGTGATGGATTTATCGTATTCTCAAAAACGAAAAATCATTGAAAATATCACAATGGGGATTAATAGAATTACCAAGTTTCAAACCGATAGAGGTGGATTTAGTTACTGGCCAGGAGGATCTAATCCAAGTGAATGGGGAAGTAATTATGCGGGTCACTTTTTGTTAGAAGCTAAAGAAGCGGGTTATATGGTTCCTGCTCAATTGTTAGAAAACTGGGTAAATTACCAAAAGCGAATGAGTAAGAGATGGCGCTATTCTGGTAAAAATCGTTATGAGTTTAGCACGCAAGCTTATCGTTTATATGTTTTAGCGAAGGCTGGATATGCTGATTTTGCTTCTATGAATTACTTGAAAGGGAAAACAAGCCTACCGTTGATGGCTAGGTGGAGGTTAGCTGCCGCTTACGCAGTTGCTGGTAAACATGATGTGGCAAGTGAAATAACTAAGGAGTTAACTACTGAAGTTGCATTTTACAGAGAGTTGAGTTATTCGTTTGGTTCGGCAATTAGAGATAAAGCAATGATTTTAGAGACTTTAATTGAATTGAAAGATGAAGACCGTGCTGTCTTTTTAGCGAAGAATATTGCTAAGAATTTAGGTGAGAAAAGTTGGATGAGTACTCAAACTACTGCTTATTCGTTATTGGCAGTGAGTAAATTTTTGGGTGTTCATGTTGGTGATGAAATGGAGTTTGATTATTTATTGGCTGGTAAGAGTACAGAGTCTGTGAATGCTAAAATTTCTGTTTATAAGAAGGAATTGGTTCCCGGGAAAGATGATCAGTTATCAATTAAGAATACGGGTAAGAGTTTGTTGTTTGTGAAGTTGGTTCAGAGTGGAGTCCCTACAACGGATGATCGATCTGAGGAGCAAAGCCATTTGGTGATGAAGTTGATTTATAAGGATATGGATGGAAGAATTATTTCACCTGATACGATATTACAAGGAACTGACTTTAAAGTTGAGGTTACAGTTAAAAATCCTGGGACTAAAGGGTATTTAAGAGAGATGGCCATTAATCAAATTTTCCCTTCTGGTTGGGAAATTCACAATTCTAGAATGGACTTGTTTAACTCGGAGGAAGGTTCGAGAGCTGATTATAAAGATATCCGAGATGATCGTATTTATACCTACTATGGTTTGGGTATTGGAAGTAAAAAAACGTTTACAGTAAAGTTAAATGCTTCTTATAAAGGAAAATTTTATTTACCGTCAGTGGAATCGGAAGCGATGTATGACAATACTATTAATGCTCGTAAGAAAGGAAGATGGATTATCGTTAAATAAAAATTTTCAGCTTTTTGCTTGAGAGATCGTACCTTTTAGGTGCGATCTTCTTTTTGCACCCATATTTCCTAGTTTTCTTAATCATTATTTTAGTTTATGCCTAGCTAGGTTTCTGATCTTGTTTTAGAAATTTTAATAAAAGTGCAGTACTGGTTTGTATATAAGGCTCTTCGTTTTCGTGAAAACGACATATTATGATTGGTTGGTTTAATGGTTCGTTTAGTGTTCAGGTTAATTATTATCTTTAAGATATGCGCTGGTTTTATTTGTTCCTATTATATACGTTTGTCGGTTGTTCAATTGATGAGCTTCCTCCTTGTGAGGGGGAAGGTATTGAAGGTGCTATTTGTAAAGAGTATCAATATGTGTATGGAAGTTACAATGGTTTGAATGATTACGAATACGATAAGGCAGAAAGGTTGATTTCTAAAATAACCAAGCGTAAAAATGGTTCTAGTGAGGGAACTACTAACTATGCTTATGACTCTGTTGGTAGAGTAATCTCAATAGATTTAAAGGCCTCTAACGGTAACTTGTTAACGAGTCGAGTTTTTAAATATGATGCTACAAGAATTCTAAAAGAGGAAGTAACTGGTCAACTCAATCAAACAACTCAATACATTTATTTTAACAACATATTAATTGCTAAAGAGAATTATAAAGAAGGGGCATTAGAGTCTGTAGATTCATTAGAGTATTATTCAGGGACATCCGTTTTGTATAGAGTTTTAAATTACAAGCAAGGGGTTTTAACTCAAATATTATTGATAGAAAGCTTTTCGAATAATACAGAAAAGCGAAGCTATTTAAATGCAAATGGAGTTTTACAATCAAGCAATGTTAGGAGGTTTGACGAAGTAGGAAATTTAATTGAAGACTTGAATTATAACTCTATTGGTGTTAATATTTTAAGAATATTGTATTCGTACAATCAAAACCAATTAAATCAAATAACGCGTTTTAATGATTCTGGTGATGAATTTGAGCGAATAGAGTATCAAAGGTATTGACGATGGATGTTAAGGTTTTAGGATCGGGAAATGCTTTTAATCAGGACGAACGATTAAATTCTGCTTATTTAATTAATTCTCAAAACAAGAATATATTAGTTGATTGTGGCTTTACAGTTCCTTATGCGCTTCAAAAGTTAAAATTTCCATTCTGTGATTTAGATTTTATATTCATTACTCATTATCATGGGGATCATTATGCGGGATTATCAGCATTGCTTTTGGGATTAAAATACATTTATCCCTTAGAAAAAGAACTTATAATTGTTGGACCTGGTGATGTGAGAAGAAAGGTGTTGGAATTGCTAAAAGTTCTTTACGGAGGAACAGAGGAAATATTGGATGAGCTAAATCTAAAATTCGTCTCTGTTGATCAATACGGTGGTAAATATAAAGAAGGTGATTTATGCTTTGAAAGTGTTTTGATGAAGCATTCCGAAAAGGCTGAGCCTGTGGGTTATCTTTTAAGATTAGAAGGGAGGAATATTGGTTTCTCTGGGGATACGTGTTGGCATGATGGAGTTGAGCCTTTTGTAAAAGCTTGCGACAAAGTTTTTTTGGAATGTAATTTTGCAGATAAAGTTGGCGAAGGGCATATAAGTGTTGAAGAGCTTGAATCAAGTAAAGCTATTCAACAATTAAAGCCACAAATATACTTAAGTCATTTGTATGAAGGTTCGGCACTAAAAGCTAAATTATTAGGGTATAATATTTTGTCTGATGGAGATGAATTAAATTTTAAATTCTAATTCGCTAATCATTGTTTTAAAAGTATCAGAGGATTGTAATAGAATAATTCTAAAATAAAAAAGGGTTCAAAGTGTTAAAGTTTTGTAAACTCTTTTTTAGGAATAGCCTCATACGTTTATTTAGTTTATAAAACTAAGTTTAGTACTTGCACTAGTTAAGGTTAATATCCGTGAAATCAAAAAAAGTATTAAACTCTTTAGAATATATATTGCTTTATCAATTTTAATCTTCTAAGTCTTTAAAAATGTCCTGACTCAAATCCCAAAACTCGTGAAGGGCAACGATGTTTTTTTCGATGAATTGATATAGATTGCCCCATTGCGCTTCATCACTCATACTAAACTCATCTGTTTTAGTGTAAATTCTAGAAATTGCAAAGCCAGATCGAAGATATTGGTCTTTAACCCATATTAAATCATCCATCGAATTTGAAAGTAATTTTCTTAATTCCTCAAATTGTTCAAAGAAAAGTTGACGAATACCATCATCCTCATTTGTAATATCAATACAAACTTTGGCTGTTTTATTATCAACTTCTATCCTAAATTTAACTGAATTCACCCCCGTTCTGTAATTCACCCAACGCATTTTGTTACCATATTCTTCGTTGTGTTTTTTCATATACACCCCGAAATTGGTGAAAAATCGTACTCTTCTGTCTTTTGCTTCTTGTTTGCTCCACATAGTGGTGGTAGTGTTTTTGGCTAGACAAAACTAAGCATTTTAGAAATCATGTGAAGATTAAAACACAGTTTACTTAGAATTGTGTATTTTTGATGCTCAATTCAAAACAAATAAGATAATGAGCGACACAGCTGTAAAAATTGGATCTGGTGTAATAACTGGTGACAGTGTTCAAGAAGTTTTCAAAGTAGCAAAAGAAAATCAATTCGCTTTACCAGGGGTAAACGTTGTTTCTTCTAACAGTATTAACGGAGTTTTAGAAACTGCTGTAGCAGTTGATTCTCCTGTAATTGTTCAATTTTCTAATGGAGGGGCTCAATTTGTTGCTGGAAAAGGTTTAGGAAATGAAGGTCAAAAAGGTGCTGTCGCAGGTGCTATCTCAGGAGCAAAACATGTTTGGGAAATGGCTGGTAGATACGGAGCAACTGCAATGTTACATACTGATCACTGTTCAAAGAAATTATTACCTTGGATTGACGGTCTATTAGACGCAGGGGAAGAGTTTTATGCAGCTAACGGAGTTCCGTTATTTTCATCTCATATGATTGATCTTTCTGAAGATCCTTTAGAAGAGAACATGGAAATCTGTAAAAGATACTTAGACAGAATGTCAAAAATGGGTATGACTTTAGAGATTGAGTTAGGAATTACTGGAGGTGAAGAAGATGGTGTTGACAATTCTGATGTTGATGAATCTAAATTATATACTCAACCAGAAGAGGTTGCTTATGCATATGATGAGTTAAGAAAAGTTTCTGACAAATTCACAGTTGCTGCAGCATTTGGAAATGTTCATGGTGTTTATAAGCCTGGTAATGTTAAATTAACTCCGAAAATATTAGATAACTCTCAAAAATTCTTGGAAAAAAGAGATGGTTTGGCTGATAAACCAGTAGATTTCGTTTTTCATGGAGGTTCAGGTTCTTCAGTTGAAGAAATTAGAGAAGCTATCTCTTACGGTTCTGTTAAAATGAACATTGATACTGATTTACAGTGGGCATTTTGGGATGGTATCAAAAATTTCTACGGAGAAAATCAAGACTTTTTACAAAGTCAAATTGGTAATCCAAACGGAGCTGATTCACCTAACAAAAAATACTATGACCCAAGAGTTTGGTTAAGACAAGCTGAGGTTTCTTTCATTGAAAGATTAAAATTAGCTTTTGGTGATTTAAACAACATTGGAACAATGAAGTACTTTAAATAAAAAGTAACATTCAAAATTATATTAAAGTCCTACTGATTAATCAGTAGGACTTTTTTTGTTAAAGAAAAGCTCAATGTAACTCTAGCAATTACTTATTGCACTTTCAAGTACGCAGAATAATTAATTGGTATTTACATGGGGGCGAACTGTGTTTTAAATACTCGAAATTTTTTAAAATAAACTTATACTAGATTTTTAATTATTCTGAGTTTGTGAGAATAAGAATTGGTTTCTGGATTGTAAATACCATTATGATCAAGGGCGTCTATTCTTACTTTTCCTGAGGCATGTATGATTTTACCTTTTCCGACTAAGATTCCAACATGTGTAATGCGTCCTTCATTATTATCGAAAAATGCTAAATCACCAGGTTCAGCTTCTTCTACAAAAGAATAACTTTTCCCAAGTGTAGCTTGCTGATAAGCATCTCTAGGAATAACAATGTTATTAATTTTATACACTAATTGAGAAAATCCGCTACAGTCTATTCCAAAAGGAGATTTACCGCCCCATAAATAAGGTGCATTTAAAAACATTAAAGCATCTTCAACAATTTTATCTTTTGTTCCTATTTGAGTTGGAATAGTTATGTTTCCATTAAATTTAATCGTTTCACTCCCTAACTTTAAAACTCCGTTTTTATAATGTGGTAAAGAGCTTCCTCGAAGAATAGGGAGTAGATTTTGTTTGTACTTTATTACCTGAACTAAATCAGTCGTACAGTGGTAAGGTGAATTGGTGATTTGTGTGTATTCGGATGAACTTATAGAAAGATACTGTTTCTTACATATCCAACATTCGTAATTGTCATAATGCACACGAACCTTAATAAACGATTTAGCTTCTTCTAACACACTAAAAACGTCTCCAAAAAGCAATTGAGTAGTCATTTCACTCACGTCAGAAGAATCTGCTCTTCCTGGAACAACACTTAAATCTATAATACCGTATTTCATACAAAATAAAGATAAATGGTTTCGTTAAAAAAAAAGAGGAAGTTATTAGCTTCCTCTTTAAAGTTTTAAACTTACTTACTTCCTGAGGTGTCATCGCAATCCCAATCTGGAGCTGGCCATCTTTCACAGTCGCAATTAAATTCAGCATCAGGAATTTCTAAATCGTAAGTAGCGTTATCAATTTTCACCGAGAATACTTTTGCACTTGTTTTTTCAAACAACTCAATTTCTTTTATTTCATGAGTGGTGTTATTAACAAAAAGTGTAATTCTTCTATAGGGTTGCTTATTATCAGCATCTGGGTATAAATCGATCAATTCAAGGGTTTCTCCATTTATATTTTTTTGCCCCATGAATCTGTATTTGTAACCTTTTTCATAAATGGTGAACATTTCTTGAGGAGAGAAATTATCTGGATCATTAAAATTTGCTGATCCAATCGTTACTTCTTTATCTTCTACAATTATCTCCGCTACTTTTTTTCCATCACTAATTTTAGTGGTACCAAAAATATCGTATGAGTAAGAATTCCCTTTTATCTGAAGCTTTCCTTTTTGCGATTCTTTCATGTCACCATTTTTAATAGTGAATGTGAAATCTAATGTAATTGTTTTTCTTGTTTTAGTTGTATTTGTAACTGCGTTTAAGATTGCTGTTGCTTCAGGGTCTTTTTGTGAGGTAGGGGCAAGGTTTGAAATAACATTAGATTCTAAAACACCAGCGGTTTCAAGTTTTGTGACAGGAGTTTCAATTTTAACAATTACTGGAGTTACTAAAAGAGTGTTTTCAACGGGTAAATCTTCACCAGAAATAGATGCTGCAAAAAGTAATGCGAATATGCTTTTCATAATTCTAAAATATATCGTTTAAAGTTAATTAAATAGTTTTGTTATTTAGGTTAATCAATTTCTGTTCCAAACTTACTTCATCAGGAATTAAAACTTGTCGAGCCTTGCTTCCTTCAAATTGTCCTATGATTCCAGCAGCCTCCAATTGATCAACAATTCTACCCGCTCTGTTATATCCTAATTTTAATTTTCGTTGGAGTAGTGAGGCTGAACCTTGTTGGTGCAATACTATTATTCTTGCTGCTTCTTCAAACTTATCATCTCGATCATCAAGGTGAACATCTGTGGAACCTGAGTCTGCATTTGGATCATTAAACTCAGGTAAAAGATGTGCATCTGAGTAACCTCTTTGCTCACCAATAAATTCACAGATCTGTTCAACTTCAGGTGTGTCTACAAATGCACATTGAATCCTAATAAGATCATTACCTGTACTTAAAAGCATGTCACCTCTACCTATTAATTGATCAGCGCCTCCAGCATCAAGTATCGTTCGAGAATCTATTTTAGATGTTACTCTAAAAGCAATTCTGCATGGGAAGTTAGCTTTAATAGTACCTGTGATAATGTTTACAGATGGACGTTGCGTTGCAACAATTAAGTGAATTCCAATTGCACGTGCTAATTGAGCTAAACGTGCAATAGGTGTTTCAATCTCCTTTCCTGCGGTCATTATTAAATCGGCAAATTCATCAATAACTA
The DNA here is from genome assembly GCA_029251005.1 of Flavobacteriales bacterium. Classification (GTDB taxonomy): domain Bacteria; phylum Bacteroidota; class Bacteroidia; order Flavobacteriales_C. Next base: position 18,894 of record JAQXEE010000119.1, read on the forward strand.
AAACAATGTAGGGAAGAAACTTATGTCCTTTTTCAGGGTTTAGTTTTCTTTTTTTGAATTTTACATTGTATTCTTTTATGTTTCTACAATGTGCGTTTTTAAGTAGTTCATATCGTTCATCCATCTCTACACAAAGAGAGTTGACAGTATTAACTACTTTTTGTGTGTCGGTAATAATTGCCTCGTCCTCTCCCGGAAGTTTTGCTAAAAAGTGACGAACAACTTTGTTAAATAGCGTCAATTCAACTTTTTTAGGATCAACCAATACAAGCTTTAATTCAGAAGGGTGTTTTCTGTAAAGTAAACTAACCAAGATAGCGTTTAATCCAACTGATTTCCCTTGACCAGTAGCTCCAGCCATTAAAAGGTGTGGCATTTTAGCTAAGTCAATCGTATATGTTTCGTTGGTAATAGTTTTACCTAATGCAAGTGGTAATTCCATTTCAGCTTCTTGAAATGCTTTTGATGAAATTGCTGTGTGCATTGATACAATATCTGGGTTTGGATTTGGTACTTCAATACCAACAGTGCCTTTTCCTGGAATAGGTGCAATTATACGAATACCTAATGCTGCAAGTGATAAGGCAATATCATCTTCTAAGTTTTTAATTTTCGAAATTCGAACACCAGGAGCAGGAATAATTTCATACAATGTTATTGTTGGTCCGATTGTAGCTTTAATCGAATCGATTTCGATTTTATAATTTTTAAGCGTTTGCACAATGTTGTTTTTATTTCGCTCTAAAATAGCAGGATCAACAACCTGTTTCACTCCAGCATCATATTTGTTTAATAGTTCCACTTTAGGGAACTGGTAGCTTCCAAGATCAAGAGTTGGATCGTATTCACCAAATTCTTTCACTTTTTCATTTATTTCTTTCTCCGTTAAAAGTTCTTCTTTTTGAGTTGTTTCTTCTACTTCAAAAGAAATCTCTTCATTGCCTTCTGGTTGTTGTTCAGGAACTTCTTTATTAGCTCCTAGTTCTATTACTGATTCTTCAGTGTCGTCAGTTAATTCTTGAATGTTTTTTTTGTTTGATAGATCTTCTCTTATGCCTACCTCGGTTTTACTAGTTAATGTTGGTGTTTCGTCTTCAATTGTATTTTCTATTTCCAAATGAAGATTTATTGAGGGTTCTTCAGGTGATTCAACCTTTTCTGATATTGTAGATGTTATATTTAAATCAAAACCCAGTTTTTCAGTAATTTCTATTTCTTGATTTTCAACCTCTTCTGCTGATTTGTCTATTTCTGAAGTTTCTTGTATCTCAATATCCGGCACAGGGTGAATTGTTTTGAATGATTTTTGTGGGTTGATGAAACTGTTTTCTGATGCTACTTCGTTTTCAAGCGATTTGCCTTGGTTATTAAAAAATGATTGAATTAATTCATCAATTTTTATATTGAACGTAAATCTTGAAATAATAAAAAGAAAGAAAAGAAGTATGAAAATAATACCCCAAGTACCTGCTATGTGATCGAGCCAAATGTTAACCTGACTTCCTAAAGCACCTCCATAATTGAACTCACTATTTTTTAAGATTAAACCAAAAAATGTTGCCAACCAAAGCATTATAATTAAAGTGATTTTGAAAGATTTTTTTAATGGTAAAATATTTTTTTTAAAAGCAAACTTCAATCCTGCAATAAATAAAATAAATGGAATCCCAAAAGCTGCAATTCCAAATCCTTTATGCATTAGCATATGAGAAAGTTTAGCACCAATAGTTCCCATTTTATTTTTAGGTTCTTTTTCGTAAGAAAAATTATCATTAAAGACTTCAAAACCTGTAGTACTCCAATTTTCAACTTTGTCTTGATCAAATTCCCATGTAAAAAAGTAAGAAATAAAACTTAAGGAAAGAAAAGCGGTTAGCATGATAAAGGCTAGTCCAAGTATATATCTATTTCTTTCGTTTTCTAAAAAAGAATAAATAGGATTTGTTACTTTATTAAGTGAAATATTTTTTGATGCAGTACTTTTCTCCTTTTTCACCACTTTTTCTTTGGGTGGTATCGGAGTGCTTTTAAATGTATTTCCTTGTGATTTATTTTTATTTCCAAACATACTCTTGTTGTATTCTTCTAAATAGGTAAAAATAGAGGAGAAGACCCTTTGTTTCAGCTGAAAAATCAAAAGTTATAAACGAGAAACTATTGAGAAGTGGAATAAATAAAAAAAGCGATTTTGTTTTGGATGGCTTTTTGAGGGAAATGTTTTTTTATTTAAAAAACTGATCAAAACTAACCCAACCTTTTCTTTGGTATACCATATCGGGAAAATTTGGAAAGTTATCAGGCTTGACAGGACTTGCAAGAAATTTATTTAATTCAGCTTTATTTGAAATATTATTTGTTTTTACTACACTTAATGCATTTTCATAACTCATAAATTTTCGCCTCTCTTTTCTGTGCTTCGCACTCCATAAAAAGTCTTTAAATCCTTTCCATCCTTTTTCCTCGTATTTCCGAACAACATTAGCTGGGATGTCTACAGGTTTTTCAGCTAAATGATCATATTCGCCTTTACAATAAGAAACCCACTCGACGGAACTAGTAAGTCCAAGTGTGCGAACAAATTTCCGGGCTTCAGAAAACTTTCTATATTCTAAATGAGCATAAGGGAAAGCTTCAGAACCGATCCAATCACCGATTCCAATCCAACCTTTGTCTTTGTATACTCCAGATGGGTTTGCAGGGATGTTATTTGGTCTTTTAGGTAGGTTGGGAGACTTTCCTGAAATATATTTATGCCATCCTTTGTAATCCTTTATTTTTAAGGAATTCACGAACTCCTTTGCTTTCTCGTAAGGAAGGAACTTACTGTATTTTTGACGGTGAATATTACTTTGTAAAAAGTCTTTATACCCTTTCCATCCAATGTTCTGGTATTTTCGAGCAACATTTGTAGGGATATCAAATGGTTTTTTTGGAAGCTTTGGAAGGTCACCTTTGCAGTATTTAATCCACTTTTCCGAAGAAGTTAATCCAAGCCCGCGTGCGAATTCTCGTGCGCTTTCAAAGTCTCTGTATTTCCTTTTAAAAGGAGCAATAGTAAAGGTGCCAAACCAATCACCGTAACCTTTCCAACCATTTCCTTTGTATACTAATTCTGGAGAGTTTGGAATATCATTAGGTTTGGGGTCTTGATTAGGGAGTTCACCTTTAATGTATCTCAGCCATTCTTTAAGATTCTTAAGATTAAGCTTATGAACAAAATCTCTAGCACTTTGAAAATCCCTAGCATTTGATAATCTGCGTAACCTTCTATGTTCTTTGGCATTTAAAAAGTCGTTCATTCCATTCCATCCTATATCTCTATATTTTCGAGCAACGTTTGTTGGAATATTATTTGGTTTTTTAGGTAGATGAGAGAATTCACCTTTACAATAGCGAAGCCAGTATTCAGATGAAGTTAGACCCAATTCTTGAGCAAATTTTCTTGCATCTTCAAAAGGTCTGTATGATTTCGACTTGCGTTTGTTCTCGGTTCCTAGCCAATCGTTATATCCATTCCATCCTGATTTTTTGTAATAAATATGAGGAGATGCAGGTATCTCTGGTGGTTTTAACCCGAAATCATTTGGGTCCCAATTACACCATTTTTTCCATTCTTCGGTATTATTAAATCCTTTTTCACGAACTTTATTTTTTGCATCTTCATAAGAGAGAAATGGGACTTTTTCAAAAGATCCAAGCCAGTGTTTCCAACCATTCCAAGCCTTGTAGATTTCGTCTGGATTTGGAGGGATATCTGAAGGTTTTAAGTTCTCAATGGTGCAGTATATTGCCCATTCGTAACGGTTTTTTAAACCCTGTTTCAATATAAATTCTCTTGCTTGAACGAAATTTCGAAACTTAATTTTTGACATTTTTTTTAAAAAAATAGTTCACTTCAAAAATAATGTTTTTTTCACATTATAATGGATGATGTTTTTAAATTTATAGAGAACGCGTCCTTTGCCTGTTTAAAGGAATGATTCCTTCGATGAGCTAGTTAATTAAGCTAATTTTGATCAAGTTTGGTTTGTCAATATCATGAAAATATAAACCTTATTGTTTATTTTTGAGGCAGAAAATAGAAAGCCTTATCCTATTTGAATAATTAATGTAATTTTGCCTCAAATTTTCAACCATGTCAATAGAATTGTCTTTATCTCAAAAAATCAGTGAAACTGTAAATAGGTTGTACAATACAAATGTAGAGGCATCAGATGTTCAAATTCAAAATACACTTCCTGAATTTAAAGGTGATTTAACCTGTGTTGTTTTCCCCTTTTTGCGGTTTTCTAAAAAGAATCCTGTTCAAACTGGAGAAGAAATAGGAACTTTAATTGTTGACGAAATGGAAGAATTCACTGGATTTAATGTAATTAAAGGATTCTTGAATTTAGAGTTAAGTGTTGCTAATTGGGGAGAAATTTTAAATTCTATTGCATCTAACGAAAGTTATGGATCTATTAAGTTAGACGTTCCTAAAACTATTATGGTTGAATATTCTTCACCAAACACAAATAAACCACTTCACTTAGGACATATTCGGAATAATTTTTTAGGGTATGCAGTTGCAGAAATTTTAAAGTCGAATGGTAATAAGGTTTACAAAACTCAAATAATTAATGATCGTGGAATTCATATTTGTAAGAGTATGATAAGTTGGCAGAAATTTGGAAATGGTGCAACACCAGAATCTGAAGGTTTAAAAGGAGATCATTTAGTTGGTAAATATTATGTTGAGTTTGATAAGCATTACAAGGCTGAAATGGCTGATTTAATAGAAAAGGGCTTAACTAAAGACGAAGCAATGCAAGAAGCTCCCTTGTTTAAAGAAGCTCAGGTAATGTTAAAGAAATGGGAGGATGGAGATAAAGAGGTAACAACGCTTTGGCGAAAAATGAACCAATGGGTTTATGATGGGTTTAAAACCACTTACGAAGCAATGGGTGTTGATTTTGACCAACTATATTACGAATCCAACACTTACCTATTAGGGAAGAAAGTTGTTGACGAAGGATTAGAAAAAGGTGTTTTTTATAGACGTGAAGACGGATCGGTTTGGTGCGATTTAACAGCGGATGGACTAGATGAAAAGTTAGTTCTTCGAAAAGATGGAACTGCAGTTTATATGACTCAAGATATTGGAACCGCAATTGAAAGAGATAATGATTTCAAAATAGATGGAATGATTTATACTGTAGGTAACGAACAAGAGTATCATTTTAAGGTATTGTTTTTAATTCTTAAAAAATTAGGATACGATTTTCATGAAGGGTTATTTCATCTTTCTTATGGAATGGTTGAATTGCCATCAGGTAAAATGAAAACTAGAGAGGGAACAGTTGTAGATGCTGATGACTTGATAAAAAACATGGTAGAGACTGCTACTAAGGCAACTGAAGAGAAAGGGAAGTTAGAAGGATATACTGAGGAAGAAAAAGTTGAAATCAACAGAATGGTTGGTATGGCTGCTTTGAAGTATTTCTTACTAAGGGTTGATCCCAAAAAAGGAATGGTTTTTAATCCTGAGGAGTCTATTGATTTTAATGGAAATACTGGTCCTTTTATTTTATTCAATTGTGTTCGAATCAAATCTTTAATCAGAAAGAATAACTCTTTTGATTTTGAAGGGGTTGTTGTGCTTGAAGTTTCCGAAAAGGAAAAAGCTTTGATTAGTAAATTGAATGATTACGAGAAGGTTTTAGAACAAGCAGGTGAAAATTATAATCCTGCTTTAATTGCTAATTATTCTTATGAATTGGCAAAAGAATACTCTCAGTTTTACGCATCTCATTATATTCTTAATGAAGGAAATGAGGACTTGAGAAATTTTAGATTAAACTTGTCTAATCAAGTTGGACGATTTTTGGAAAAAGCTCTAAATATTTTAGGAATAGAAGTGCCAGAAAGAATGTGATTTTCTTCAAACAAGATAGTGGTGGAATCAGGTCTAAAATAATTTATTTACCATTTTTTTATTCGTTTTGTTGTTGAAAATCAATTTTCTTCATGTTGAAAGAAAAAAATGATAAATGAAAGACTAATACGTTGTTTTAAACCTTTTTTCAAGTGTTGAATTCAGTATTAACATTTTTTAAATGGTGTTTACTTTGGTAGTGAGCAGAAGTAATTTGAACTTAACTTCTGATATCCATTCTTTTTTCGGAAATTTGCAATTCAATAAAATTAAATGAAAATAGTTCTTATTGATTATGGTGCAGGTAATGTCCAATCTGTTAAGTATGCGCTTAACAGGTTAGGGATTGAACCTAGTTTAACCAAAGATCACAACGAAATAAAATCTGCCGATAAAGTTATTTTCCCAGGAGTAGGGTCTGCAAAGGCTGCGATGGAACAATTAAAAGCTTCAGGTTTAGATGAATTAATTCCAACGCTCATACAGCCTGTTTTAGGTATCTGCGTGGGTATGCAATTGATGTGCAAATACTCCGAAGAAGGTAATGTTAAGTGTTTGGGTATTATTGATTCAGAAGTAAAGAAGTTTAAACCAGGCTTGAAAATACCGCATATGGGTTGGAATAATATTTCAGATTTGAAATCTCCGTTGTTCCAAGGTTTACCAACCGAACATCAAGTTTACTTTGTTCATAGTTATTATGTTCCCTTAAATGAATACACGATTGCAACTACCGATTATTCAAATGATTTTAGTGCTGCAATCAAAAAAGATAATTTTTATGCCGTTCAATTTCATGCTGAGAAAAGTGGAGATATTGGAGAGCAAATTCTTGAAAAATTTTTAGCGTTATGATTATAATTCCTGCAATTGATTTAATTGATGCCAAAGCAGTGCGATTAACAAAAGGTGATTACAACCAGAAAAAAATATACAATGAAAGTCCTTTAGCTGTTGCACAAGAATTTGAAGCAGCTGGTTTTACACATTTACACTTAGTTGATTTAGATGGTGCTAAAAGTGGACACATCATTAATGATAAAGTACTAAGAAATATTACTTCAAATACAAATTTGAAAGTGGATTTTGGAGGTGGTGTTAAAACCAATGAAGACATCGCTTTAGCATTTGAATGTGGAGCTGTTCAAGTAACTGGTGGAAGTATCGCTGTTAAAAACAGAGAAGTTTTTGAAGGTTGGTTGAAAGAGTATGGTGATAAAATCATTTTAGGAGCTGATGTAAATGAGCGAAAAATAGCCGTATCAGGTTGGCAAGAAACGACTGATATGGATTTGTTTACTTTTCTAGCCGATTATCATTCTAAAGGAGCCAAATATGTAATCTGTACAGATATCGCCAAAGATGGTTTGTTACAAGGAAGCTCAAACGATTTGTATGCTGAAATCATGCAAGAGTTCCCAAAGATCAAGTTAGTAGCATCGGGTGGAGTTACGACTGAAGATGATTTAAAGAAATTAGAAGACATGGGTGTTTACGGAGCAATTGTTGGTAAAGCAATTTATGAAGGAAGAATTTCATTAGAAACATTGATTAAATATCACAACGTTTAAGATATGTTGTCAAAACGAATAATTCCTTGTCTGGATATAAAAGATGGGCGTACTGTAAAAGGTGTGAACTTCATAGGTTTAAGAGATGCAGGCGATCCTGTTGATTTAGCTGAACTATATTCGAAAGAAGGAGCAGACGAATTGGTGTTTTTGGACATTACGGCAACCCACGAAAAAAGAAAGACTTTATTGGATTTAGTAACACGAGTTGCCGAGCGAATAAACATTCCTTTTACAGTTGGTGGTGGTATTTCCGAAATTGATGATGCTTATGCATTGTTAAAAGCTGGAGCAGATAAAATCAGTATTAATTCTGCAGCAGTAAAACGCCCTGAATTAATCAACGAATTAAACACTCATTTTGGCGCTCAATTCGTTGTTGTTGCTATTGATGCAAAAAAGACTGAAGATGGTTGGAAAGTATTCTTAAGAGGTGGTAGAGACCGCACAGAGTTAAACCTTTTTGAATGGGCTAAAGAAGTTGAAGAAAGAGGGGCTGGAGAAATCTTGTTCACTTCAATGAATCATGATGGAACAAAATCTGGATTTGCAAACGAAGAGTTAGCGCGTTTGTCTGAATCATTAAATATTCCAATCATCGCATCAGGTGGTGCTGGTACGATGGAACATTTTAAGGACACCTTTATCGAAGGGAAATCAGATGCCGCGCTTGCTGCAAGTATTTTTCACTTTAAAGAAATTTCAATTCCGGATTTAAAAGGTTACTTGAAACAGGAAAAAATTCCAATAAGATTATAATAAATGGCCGATTTAAAATCAGCTTTTTTATTTAACCACAATTTGTATATTCTGTGCAGCTATACAGTTTTAATTATAGCCTTCTTTTTTACAGCAGTTTTATTAAATTTTTATGTTTTGATTTTAAATTACTTTCACTGTATCTTAAACTGTTTTTTTTGTTGAAATTGTTCGGAGAATGCTGTACTCGACAAAACATCTTTTTTATCGGGCAATTATAGGTTCCCATATTTATCAGCTTGTATTCTACAGCAGTTTTTTTTAAAAAAAAACTATTTTCAATTCTTTTCGCGCGCATTGTATTCTTGATTTAGTTACTCTTCAGGAAAAATTATTTAGCCGTATTCAATTTAAATTGATGTTTTTTTCACCATCAGATATTTTTTAGATAAATGGCTTTAGGCAGTTGGTGAAATTTGTTCTTGGATTATTGATTTTACCTAGGATTGATTCTTCGAAGTTTAACGTTTTGGTGGCGATATTTTTTTTCTGTAAAAGGGGATAATTGTATTTCGGATGATTTGATAAACCCAACTTGTGATTTTTTGCCTTTTCGGTAATAGAATTAAGATTTGGTAAATCTTAATGTAAACTTCCAATTAAAAATAGAAGAATAAAGCAGTTTCAAAACATCTAAATTAGAAGCTTTGAAATTAACATAATTGATAGAAATTATCAAATAAAGTTTTTGGTAGATTTTAAGTCTGAATAACGCCAGGGTTAAATTGCTTTTTAATAGGAGCTTGGTTAGCAGCTTCAATTCCCATACTAATTACTTTTCGTGTGTCTTTAGGATCGATAATTGCATCAATCCAAAGTCGAGCAGCAGCATAGTAAGGAGATGTTTGAGCATCATATTTTGCCTGAATAGATGCTAGCATTTCTTTCTGATCTTTCTCACTAACCGTCTCTCCTTTTGCCTTTTTACTACTCATTTGAATTTGGAGTAAAACCTTAGCAGCTTGAGTACCTCCCATAACAGCAATTTTAGCAGTAGGCCAGGCTACGATCAATCTAGGGTCAAAAGCTTTTCCACACATTGCATAATTTCCGGCTCCGTAAGAATTCCCCATAACAATAGTGAACTTTGGAACTACAGAGTTACTCATGGCATTAACCATTTTAGCACCGTCTTTAATAATACCAGCCTGTTCTGATCTAGATCCAACCATAAAACCAGTAACATCGTGGAAAAAGATTAAAGGTATTTTTTTTTGATTACAACCCATTATAAAACGAGCTGACTTATCTGCGGAGTCATTGTAAATGACTCCGCCAAAATGCATTTCTCCTTTTTTAGTTTTAACTACTTTACGTTGATTCATCACAATACCTACACTCCAACCATCGATACGAGCATATCCACAAATAATAGACTTTCCAAAATCAGCTTTGTATTCAGTGAATTTAGAATCATCTACCAAGCGCATAATTATTTCCTTAGAATCGTAAGGTTTGGCTCGGTCAGAAGGAAGTATTCCGTATAAATCTTGAATAGGGAATTTAGGATTTTTACTTTTTTCTCTTGAGAATCCTGCGTTTTCGGGAGTGCCAAATTTATCAACTAGATCACGAATAGTCTCTAAGCACTCTGTATCAGACTCACATTCGTAATCCGTAACACCCGAAATTTCACAATGCGTTTCTGATCCACCTAATGTTTCGTTATCGATTGTTTCACCAATAGCAGCTTTTACCAAATAAGAACCTGCCAAAAAAATCGTTCCCGTTTTTTTAACAATCAAGGCATCATCACTCATTATTGGTAGGTAAGCACCTCCAGCAACACAACTTCCCATCACAGCTGCAATTTGAGGAATCCCCATTGAACTCATTATGGCATTGTTTCTAAATATTCTTCCGAAGTGTTCTTTGTCTGGAAAAATTTCATCTTGCATTGGTAAGAAAACACCTGCAGAATCCACTAAATATATGATTGGAATTTTGTTTTCCATTGCAATTTCTTGCGCTCTAAGATTTTTTTTTCCAGTGATTGGAAACCAAGCTCCTGCCTTAACTGTAGCATCATTTGCAACAACAATAACTTGTCGTTTTTTTACATAACCTAAAATAACAACAACTCCGCCGCTTGGGCAGCCTCCATGTTCTTTATACATTTCGTTACCAGCAAATGCTCCAATTTCCTGTGAACTTGATTTTTTATCCAGTAACTTCTTAATACGTTCTCTGGCAGTTAGTTTTCCTTGACTATGTAATTTTTCGATTCGTTTTTCACCACCGCCTTTATGAACATCTAAGAGTTTCCTTTTCAAATCGGAAACCATCATGCGCATTTTGTCTTCATTGTTATTGAATTCAATATTCATAGCGGTGATTTTTAAATCGTTTTATGTAATTATTTGGTATAAGGTTTCGCATCAATTAAGATTCGTAAGGAACTCTATTTAAAATACTTTTAGCCAACGTCACTTCATCTGTGTATTCTATTTGTTCCCCAAATGAAACACCCCTAGCAATTGTAGTGACTTTAACATCAAGACCATTTAATTTTTTATAAAGAAAGAAATTGGTTGTGTCGCCTTCCATGGTAATTCTCAAAGCCAAAAGAACTTCCTTGATTTCAGGGTTTTGCTTAACGCGATCAATTAAAGATTCTATATTTAAATCGGTTGGTCCAATTCCATCCATTGGAGAAATTACACCACCTAAAATGTGATACTTACCTCTAAATTGATGTGTGTTTTCAATTGCTAGTACGTCACGAATATCCTCAACAACACAAATTAATTCGCTATTTCGAGAAGGAGAGGAGCAAACACTACAAATTTCTAACTCGGTTAAGTTATGACATGTTTTACATTCGTGAATGTTGCTTTTCAGTTCAGCTAATGTTTTACCAAAGCCTTTTAAAAAATCATCATCTTGCTTTAATAATTGTAAAGCATAACGTTGCGCAGTTTTTCTTCCAACACCTGGAAGGGCGTTAAAATAACTAGCCAGGTCGTTGATGAATTTTAATGATTGTGGATTATCCATTTATAGAGTGAAAACACCTTCTTTACTGAGTGCATTGTATAATTTATTCAAAGGAAGTCCCATAATGTTATAATAGCAACCATCAATTTTTTGGATTTTAGCTTGTCCAATCCATTCTTGAATTCCGTATGCTCCCGCTTTATCTAAAGGTTCAAATTTATTCACGTAAAAACGTGCTTCATCTTCGGTTATTTTATCAAATGTTACTTTAGATGAGTTGCTAAAGGATATTTTACGATTATAAAACTGCAGGCAAACACCGGTAACAACGTAGTGCTCCTTACCGCTTAACTCCTGAATCATACTTAATGCATCCGTTTTATCATTAGGTTTCCCTAAAATACGATTTTGATAGATAACAACTGTGTCAGACGTGATAACAACCGTATTTTTTGCTACTTTTCCGTTGTATGGATCTCCTTTTAATCGAGCCAAGTATTCGGGAACATCAAATGGAGATATTTCAGGAGGGTATGCTTCATCAATATTCAAAACTTGAATTTCAAATTCTACTCCCAATTGTTTTAACAACTCTTGTCTACGAGGTGATTTACTCGCTAATATTACTTTTTTGTGTTGAACCATTATTAAACGTTTGTTGCGTAAAGAACAGTAGTTATAACTCCAGTAAGCATAATGATTTTCACTAAATTACTTGCTGTTTGATAGTCGTCATTCGATCGAGCTTTGCTTAAGTCGTAAACCAAAAAGACTGATGGGATAATAATTAATAAATAAGCGTAAAAGTAAAAGAACCAAGTATTAAAAGGATTGAAGTCCAACTCAATGTGAAGCAAATATGCACATGACCCAGCAAAAACAATAGCTAGTAAGTATACAATTGCTTTAGTTACTGTTGTCCCTAAAGCAATTGGTGCTGTTTTTCCACCAACAGCATAATCACCTTTTTCGTCTTGTAAGTCTTTAATTATTTCACGAATCATAGTAAGTAAAAAGGCAAAGCCAGCCAGTATAATTGAAAAATTAAATAATACTTTTAGTGGACCTTGTAAAATACTTTGTTTGAACAGGTTGATGTACCCAATTCCTTCAAAAACTAAATATACTAAGGGAATGAATGCTGCAGCAATCGCAACAAGAAAATTTCCTATTAGTAAAGAGTTCTTAAAGTAAGTTGAATAAATCCATAGAATTGCAATAGTAAAAAGATGAATTAAGGCCAATTGGTAATCTCCTTGTTTATCTCCAATATAAACTGCAATAATAATTCCTGCAATATTAAAAATTAGGTAAAGTGAATGCGCTAACTTCTGAGAAACCCCTTTGTTTATAATGACCTTATTTGGCTTGTTAATTAAATCTGCTTTAATATCATTTAAGTCATTAATAATATACCCAGCCCCCCCAATTAAGGCTACACTAATACAAAGTAAAAAAGTTTCCAGTAAACCAAGGGTAGAATGACTCATCGAAAACAACCTTCCGATGGCTACTTCAAAAACACAATACTTTAACAACAAAATAGTAAGTGCAGATATTGCTAAGTTTTTCCAGCGAATTAAATTTAGAATCGATTTTACCATATGTCTGCTTGATCTTTAATTTCAGGATTAAACCATTTATCTTGAGCTCGCATTACTTTTTCAATAACGTCTCTAACACATCCTTTTCCACCATAAATAGGAGAGATGTATTGAGATATTTGTTTAATCTCAGTAACCGCATCTCCAGGGCAGGTTGGTAAACCAATTGTATTCATAATCTCATAATCAGGAACATCATCTCCCATGTAAAGAATTTCCTCGTCTTTTAGATTATAAGTTAATTTTAATTCGTCAAACGAATCCCATTTGTGAGCAGCGCCCATGAAAACATCATGAATACCTAAGCCTGAAAAACGTTTTCGAACGATCTCATTTTTACCACCAGAGATAATTGCAACTCTATAACCTTTCTTAACGGCTAATTGCAATGCAAAACCATCTTTAACATTCATTGTTCGTGATTGTTCGCCTGTTGGTTCAAGAATTACAGATCCATCTGTTAAAACTCCATCAATATCAAAAATGAAGGTGGTGATTTTTGTTAAATTTTCTGGGTATCTCATGAAATTAAAATAAGTTGTTGCAAAAATATGTTTTTAAAAATGCTGTAAAGGTATTTGCAGCATTTTTAATTCAAATTATGTTGTGGAAATAATGTGTTTGAGTCAACTTTTTTTTACGTATTTAGATAAAATAACTATGTATTGACCTTCAACTCTTCCTTCAATGTATTCAGCGTTGTTGGGGTCTAATTTAATGTTTTTAACAGCAGTACCACGCTTTGCAGTAAAATTTCCACCACCTTTAACATTTAAATCTTGCGTTAAAACAATAGCGTCACCATCTGTTAATCTATTTCCGTTAATATCTTTATGAATAACAATCTTCTCAACCGATTCATCCAATAAACCTTTTTTAGCCCATGCTAATACATCGTCTTCAAGATAAATCATATCCAATAAATCTTGCGGCCAACCCTCGGAAGCTAATTTCGAAAGCATTCTGTAAGCAACAACTTTAACCGCGTCTATTTCACTCCACATACTTTCATTTAAACATCTCCAGTGGTTTGAGTCTGCCGTTTCAGGATTGCTTAATTGATCGTTACAAGTTTTACAAGTCATAATGTTATCCTGCCCTCCGCGGTTAGATGTCGGTTTCACTTCAAAAACAATTAAGTCATTAGTTGCTGTACATAATTCACATTGATAACCGCTTCTTTCTTGTAATTCTTGTTCGATGTTCATATTGCGAATTTTACATAAAGTTAGCGCGAATAATCAAATATTCTATTGATTAATTTTTCTCCAACAATTTCATTAGATTTACGTAAATAGTAGTAGTTAAATCTTCTTAAAGGCTTCAGAATGGAAGGACAGGTATTAGATGCAGCAGCAAAAGCATTATCAATTAATTTAGATAAAACCATTTATGGCGCTTTTGCAGAGATAGGAGCAGGACAAGAAATTGCTCGAAACTTTTTTGTAGTTGGTGGTGCATCTGGAACAATAGCAAAATCATTAAGCGCTTATGATATGGCGATGAGTGATGCTATATACGGAGAAAGACCAGGAAGGTATGTTTGTCAGGGTCGTTTAGAGCAAATGCTAACCTACGAGTATAATCGCCTAATTAATGAGCTGGGTCCTAAAAAACCGGAGAAAAGATTTTTTGCAATAGCGAATACAGTTGAAACAATCAATTATGACCGATCCAATAAGTCTCACGGATGGATGGGTGTTCGATTTCAGTTAAATCCAGGAGAAGAATATAATGATGTCATCATTCACATCAGATTATTAGATAGAGAAAATATTCTACAACAAGAAATAATTGGAAAACTAGGAGTTAATTTGCTTTACGGTTGTTATCATTTGCACCATTCCCCAGAAAGTATTTTAAAGCACATGAACGATGGGTTAATCCCAGGGCGTATGCAAATTGATATGGTAAGCATGAAAGGCCCCCTCTTTAAAAATGTTGATAATCGATTACTGAGTCTATGGTTGGTTAAAAACAAAATGGCTGATGCTGTAATGTTTCAACCAGACGGTAAACCAATTCACCCAACAGAGGTTCTCTATAAAAAGGAGATTCTTGCGATGCGCGGAAGGTTTCGTCCGGTAACGAAAGTTCACTTAGACATGCTTAAAAATGGAATGAAGCAGTTTGAGAAGGATGACAGAGTGAAAAATAAAAAGAGAATTACAGTTATTACTGAATTAACGCTTAAAGATTTAAGTGGAGAAGAAGGTATAGATGAAAAAGACTTCTTAGATCGAGTTGATATTTTAACTGCTTTAGGTCAGACAGTACTGGTTTCTAATTTCCAAGAATATTATAAGTTGGTGCAGTATTTAACACGTTATAACACAGGTGCGCAGTTGGCTTTAGTTTTAGGCGCGAATTCGTTAATTAATGTATTTAATGAACGTTTCTACAAAAAGCTGAATGGCGGATTAATGGAGGCTTTTGGGTACCTGTTTCATAAAGACGTTCGGTTGTATTTATATCCTTACAAGTTTGGAGACGAGGTGATTAAGGCTGACAATATGATCATTCCTGAGAAATACGAAGAGTTGTACAGTTTTTTAAAGTCCAGCAATAAAATTGTGGATTACGAAAATTACGATAAGGAAAACTTGCACATCTTTTCTCATAAAGTATTAGAGAAGATTACGGAAGGTAATACAGCCTGGGAAAAAATGGTCCCGCCAATAGTAGCCCGTATAATTAAGGAGAATAACTTTTTTAATTACCGAAAAAAAAAATTCTCTAAATCAAGAATGAGTTTTCGTTAAAAACAGATAAATTAAAACTAAATAATTTTATTAAAAGACCGATTTTCATCGGTCTTTTTTTGTTAAAAACAATCTATCTTTGTTGCTCTAAATTACTGTTATGAAAATTGTATTCCTTGGAACTCCCGATTTTGCTGTTGCATCTTTAAAAGCAACTGTTGAAGCCGGTTTTGATGTTGTAGGTGTTGTTACAACACCAGATAAAAAAGCGGGTAGAGGAATGAAATTACAGGAATCTGCAGTGAAAAAATATGCTTTTGAAGTGGGATTGAATATTTTACAACCCACTAGTTTAAAAGATGAGGGCTTTTTATCGGAATTAAAAGCTTTAGATGCTGACATTCAAGTTATTGTTGCTTTTAGGATGTTGCCAGAAGTAGTTTGGGGGATGCCTAGATACGGAACGTTTAATTTACATGGTTCATTATTACCCGATTACAGAGGTGCTGCACCAATTAACTGGGCGATTATGAACGGTGAACAAGAAACAGGTGTTTCTACTTTTTTCTTAGATGCTAAAATTGACACAGGTGAAATTATTGATAATACTATTGTTAAGATTAGTTTAGATGATACGGCTGGAGAATTACATGATCGCTTAATGGAGGTTGGAGCTGATTTAGTTGTGAAAACTATTAAGGAGATTGAATCGGGAAATGTATCTACAAAAAATCAAGATGATATTTTAAATGGTCGCCAACCCAAATTGGCTTACAAGATTTTTAAAGATACTTGCGTAATCAAATGGTCTAAATCAGCAGAAGAAGTGCACAATCACATAAGGGGTTTAAGTCCATACCCCGCGGCTTTTACTACTTTGAAATTTCCTGATGGAAAACTATTGGGCCTTAAAATTTTTAAAACTCAGAAATCTGATAAGACAGTAGGAGAGAAGTTGTTACAAATGGATGGTAAAAAGGAATTGTTTATCGGTTGTAAAAACGGCGCCTTGAAAGTACTGGAATTACAGTTGGCAGGTAAGAAGAGAATGCC
Source organism: Flavobacteriales bacterium (assembly GCA_029251005.1). GTDB lineage: Bacteria > Bacteroidota > Bacteroidia > Flavobacteriales_C. The sequence continues at coordinate 35,434 of JAQXEE010000119.1, forward strand.
TGTGGCAAGTTTTATTCAAGGAGTTAACCTTGAAGGAGTTGAGATTGTTTAAATTAGCTTACTGTTTTAATATAAGCTTGCCTTTTTGAAGAACTTTTACCTTTTTAGAATTTTCATAAGATAAAACGTAAGTGTAAGTGCCTGATTTGCATTGTTTTCCTTTGTTTTGTTCACTGCCGTTCCATTTTTTATTCACGTTATTTCCTTTGAATACTTCTCTTCCTGAAGAATCATGGATGATGAATTCGTTTACAGAAATGTTTTCATCATTAATTCCAAATGTGCTTTTATTTTTCCCATAAACTGGTTGAAAAAATGGAGGTAAAGGAATTTTGTATTCTTTGTTAGCTTTGATTTTTTGCAGACTACTATCTATGCATCCATATTCATTAATTACTTTTTGTTTAACAGAGACTTCTTGGTGACCAGGAACTTGAATAAAGCCGTTTTGTTGATTAATTAATTCATCGTTAATTAGATATAACAAACTATCCGATTTGTTGTGACTATTGATTTTTATTACTGCTGGGTTGGTAAGTATTACACTGTTAATATCGAACCCAGTTTTGGGGTTTTTGATTATTTCAACAGACTGAGATATAGAGTCCCAGCACCCGTTTTTGTCTAATACTTTTAAGTGAATATTTGTTTTTTCGTCCTCTGAAAATTGATGTTCCGGGTTCTGCTCTAAAGAGTATTCACCATCACCAAAGTCCCATATCCAGCTTTTTACGCTAGCTGACTTTGCGTAGGTGTAATCTGTAAACACAACCTTTTTATCACATAGATTTTTAGGGTTGAAAAAAGCAAAAGGAGCTGCTTTGATATCGATTGATTTAAGTTTTGAATAAGATTTACCTTTTTGAGTTTGAATGGTAAGATTTACATTGTAAATACCTGATTCAGAATATGCGTGAACAGGGCTATTATCCGTAGAAATACTGTTGTCTCCAAAATCCCAAAACCAGAATACTACCTCATCGTCAACTGCAGTACTTAAGTCTTCAAAATAAATAAGATTATTGATACAGTGATTATTGTAGCTAAAGTCTGCTAGATTGGCGAAAGAAATACTGTATGTTAAAAATAAGGAAAACGAGAGTATTTGTTTCATTTGTTCTTCTGTTACGAGAAAAAGCTTAAAAAGTTTTCAATATAAGTTTAAGTTATTAACATTGAATTCGATTAGGCTACTCCAGTGAGATTGAATAATTACTTTTATGAAAAAATGAAATGAGAAATTTCTTAGTTTTATTACTATTAATTGTTTTTGGATGTTCAAAGGTTCCAATATCTGGGAGGCGACAGGTAAGCCTAATCCCCGAAAAAGAATTAATTACAATGAGTCAATCACAATATGCTACCTTCTTAAGCACTGTAAATGTTATTGAAAATACAGATCAGGCTCGTTTAGTTGAAAAAGTAGGTTTAAATATATCTAACGCTGTTAACATGTATATGGAAAATCATGGGAAGCTAAATAGAATTAAAGGTTTTGATTGGGAGTTTAAATTGGTAAACGACCAAACAGTAAACGCTTGGTGTATGCCTGGTGGTAAAATTTGTGTTTACACAGGTATTTTGGATATCACGCAAGACGAAACAGGCTTAGCAGTTGTTATGGGCCATGAAGTTGCACACGCAATTGCAAGGCATGGCAATGAGCGGATGAGTAAAGGCTTGTTAACGCAAATGGGTGGAATTGCATTAAGTGTTGCACTGTCTAGTAAAGGATCCGAAACACAGCAGCTATTTCAAGAAGCATACGGAATGGGTAGTGGTATTAGTGGTTTAGCGTTCTCTAGAAAGAACGAATTAGAATCGGATAAATTGGGGTTAGTATTCATGGAGTTGGCAGGTTACGACGCTAGTAAGGCTCCAGATTTCTGGAAAAGAATGGCTTCTAACGGTGAGCAGCCACCCGAATTTTTATCTACACATCCAAGTGATGAAAGAAGGATTAGTAAGATTAACGAATTTCTTCTTTCAGAAACTTTCAGAAAGCATACTAAATACTAATCAATTTAGAGCTTCAGCTTTTACATAAAAGCCTTAACTTTAAACAGAATTCAAAAGTCAGATTATGAACATAGATTTTTCAAAAGGAGACGGATTGGTTCCTGCAATCATTCAAGACGCTAAAACAAAGAATGTTTTAATGTTGGGTTACATGAATCAGGATGCGTTTGATAAAACAAACGAGACTAAAAAGGCAACGTTTTTTTCGAGAAGTAAAAACCGTTTATGGACAAAAGGTGAAGAAAGTGGTAACTTCTTAAATTTAGTTTCCATTAAAAACGATTGTGATAATGATACGTTGCTAGTCCTTGTTGATCCTGTTGGACCAGCTTGTCACAGAGGAACAGGCAACTGTTGGGATGAATCAAATGATGAAAACAAGTTGCAATTCATCTCTTCTTTAGAAGATAAGATTGAATCAAGAAAAAATTCAACTTCTGAAAAGTCTTACGTTAAGTCTTTACTAGAAAGCGGAATTAACAAAGTAGCACAAAAAGTCGGTGAAGAGGCTGTAGAGGTGGTTATTGAAGCTAAAGACGACAATGAGGCTTTGTTCTTAAATGAATCGGCTGATTTACTATTTCATTATTTAGTTTTACTACAAGCAAAAGGATATAAGCTAGAAGATGTTGTAAACGTCTTAAAAGAAAGAGCTAAATAAGCTGTATCAAAATAAATTTTCAATAAAAAAGCTGACTTTTCGGATGGCTTTTTTTATTGATCTAAGTTTTGACTTTTGAACTAATTGTTCTTAGTTGAGCTTAATTTAATAATCCAGTTTAAATTCTCATATTTTTTCAATTCGTTTCCTAAAACTAAGAGCAGTATAACCAATTTTGGATTTAAAAATTGGTTAAAGTTAGAATCGTTGTATTTGATTCAATCCTTGAGATTAAATGCTGGTTCTTTAAGTTTCTTATCAAAGAAAGATGAAGTTGAATGAATTTACTTTTTTTTAAAAATGAAAAGAA
>JAQXEE010000134.1 GCA_029251005.1 Flavobacteriales bacterium
ATAGTCAATTGCCGAGGTAGCTCAGTTGGTTAGAGCGCTGGATTCATACTCCTGAGGTCGTGGGTTCAAATCCCTCTCTCGGTACTGAAAGGGATGTTTTCTCAAAAAGAGAAACATCCCTTTTTTTTATTCTCTTCAAACCCTTGCTTTTGTTGGCTATAAGAAGAAACGTTTTTTCAATTTTTGTGGTTCGAAGTTCGCCATTTTCAAAAGTAAATTTTTCGGGGAACATTGAACCAATTAAGTCTCTTTTTGTGTCTAAGTCACTGTTTTCATAGTAATTACCTATGTTTTCGGCAAATCCAAAGCCCCAAGAAATTGTTTGAGTAATTTGATTGATATTGAGCTTTTTGTAGTTCAGTTTTTTGTTTTCAAGATTTAAAAGTTCGGATTTAAACCTACCTGTAATTTGTTTAAAATCATCGTGCTCAATCTTACCGTCAATAAAGAGGTCTTGAGTTTTTCTGATTTTATCATTTATTAATTTTATTGATTTATTGTTTTGTTCTTTTTGCTTTGCTTGTGAACCATTTTTTATTTTAAACCCTTCAGATAGCAATTTTGTATAAACTTCAATTACCTCAGGTTTTGGTTTTAGAGAAGTAAGTATCGTTTCGAGTTCATTATGAAGTAATTCAGTCCTGAAGCTTTTTTTACAACCATTAGCACAATGATAGTAATCATAATGTCCGCCATTTCCCTTTGGCGAACTTGCGGATAAATTATTCCCACACAATTCACAAAGTATTAATCCCCTTAAAGGGTACTGCGCTAAGTTCTTGGATTTGTACTGAACTTTGTTTTTCTTTCCAGCTGATAATACATCTTGAACTTTTTGAAAAACATATTCAGAGACAATTGGTTCATGAATACCTTTAATAAGTTCCTCAGGTTCATCTTTAAACTTCTTTAGTATTATGTAGCCTTTATAAACCGGGTTTCTTAAAAGCTTTGAAATTCGAGTTCTGCTAACCTTTACACCATCTTTTTCTAAAATATCCATGACCTTCCTTTGAGAAACATTTCCCTTTGCAATTAAATTGAATGCTTTTTTTATCGCAGAGGCTTCATGGTTAGGTACTAATATCGGTTTATCTTTTTTGTCTTTCTCACTGGTATAGCCTTGTGGAGTAGATCCCAAATATCTACCTTCCTTAAAACTCCTTCGCATTCCCGCAATTACATTTAGCGATCTTCTTTTATTTTCAACTTCAGGAACAGACAGATATACAGCCAGCATCAATAATTGTTCAGGACTTGATAAATCTAATGGCTGCTCAATTGCATGAAGTTGGATATTTAACTTTTCAAAGTTCTTCATCTGTTCGTAAGATTCGGCTGCATTTCTTGAAAAACGATCCCATTTAGTAAAAAGAAATAAGTCCGTTTCTTTTTTATGTTTTTCAGCAAAATCCCAGAGTAATGTATACTCAGGTCTTTTAAAAGTTTTCGCAGAATAATCTTCCTTGAATATCTTCAATACTTCTATATTATTTGATTCGCAGTATTTAAGCAATTTATCTTTTTGATCACGTAAACTAAATCCCGTATTTGCTTGCTCATCTGTAGATACCCTAATATATAGTATTGCCTTTTTCATTTTCAAATCTTGTTAAATCATTTGCTACAAAAACTTGTAACATTTCAAGTATTTCTCTTACTTGTTTATCGGTGTATTTATTGCCATTTTTATTTAATATTTGTCTAGCTTCATTAAAATCCATTTTTACAAATGGTTGTTTTCATAAGAGTATTTATACTGTTATGAAACTAAACTAAATTGAGCTGCCACTGACAGGTCTTTATTTTTTGCTTGTATTTTCAAAATATATATCCTTGTTGTTTCTAAACTTTAAGTTTATTGATTCGTATTCTTTTAAGCCCAATAATTTACGAATCTCTTTTACTTTATCTCCTTTAATACTTCCGCTTGATTTTAATTTTATTATCGGTTCTAATTTACTTGGAGTAATTGTAAGCTCTTTAAAATCACCAGTACGTATAATGTCTAGGATTTCTTTTTCTCTGTCTGTTATCAATCTATAAGACTGAAAAGTTTCATCTTTAATATCCCAATCAAAAAGTTTCTCATATAAAGGTCTTAATGGAATCTTGATACAAGCATCACTTAAATCCAATTCCGATGCATCAATTTCTGTTAATTGACTTTCATACATGCCAATAATGGGCATTTGATCTTTTGTTTTGGGATCTAAGTTTGCTTTAAATACCAGAGAGGGGGAGTCGTTTGATAAAATTAAAGTCCCCATTGAACTACCTAAAAAGGTTAAGAAGATTCGATCACTATCTGGTACTTTTTTTAATTCCTTTATTATTTCGGGGAGATACTTTTCAATTTCAAGCTCAATATCTACACCAAAATCAAAATGTTTCTCAAGTAAGTCTTTAATCGTATTTAAATCTTCTTTGTTATTTTCTACATAGTCCCAAATATTTTCATGTAAGTAATTTTTTATATTAATTAATGTTTTGTCAGAAAGTCCAAATAGCCTTAATTCATTAATTATTAGAATCCAATAAGCTTCAAAATAATTCAATTTTACTTTTTTTCTTTTCCCATCTTCTGTTTCATTTGAGAAGTCAATTATACCCTTGTTTTTACAATAGTTAAAAACTCTCGATGACATTCCTGTAATACTTAAATCTATCTCTCTTTTTTTTAGAGTTGAATATTGTGTTAATAACTCTGTCTCAAAATTAAGCCTTATTTTTTTGTTACTCATTTGTAATGTAATTATATTTGAATACAAATAAAGTTATAAAATATGAAAAAACCAATTAAAATATGCGAAAATATTGAATGTGGAGCTGAAATAAATTCATACAAAAGTGCCAAGCGAAAATATTGTTGTGATCAGTGTAGGCAAAGAAGTAATTTTTTGAAGAGTAAAATCCTTAATCAAGATCATAATGAATGGTTAAAGAGTTATAAAGAACAACTAAATCTAATACGTTTAATTAAAAAGAGAGGTAAGAACAAAATTCGATTAACAACTCTTGAAGATTTAAATTTTGATTTTGGAATTCTTCAGGCAAATAGAAATATGTTTTCTCCTGAATATAAGATTGGAGAGTATATAATTGCAAGGGATAAAGTGAATAAAGAATATTGTACAATTAAAAGATTTGTAAAAAAATAAAAACGACTAAAATGAAAAGAACAGTTAAAC
>JAQXEE010000141.1 GCA_029251005.1 Flavobacteriales bacterium
TACTCGATGACATCTAATTCTTACACTACCTGTTTCCTAATTTCGCTACAGGTATCAATATTTGTCTTTTTAATTAATGATTTTGAGACCAAAAAAGATTGCAATGCTTTTACGCATGGTACCACCTAGGATTCAAATCAACACTATAAACTTTATGTGCCTAGTGGATAAAAGAACTTTGGTTGCTGCCGCCGTTTTACGTGGTCCAATGTTTACATAGTAATGATTGTCCAATTGGATTTTAAGGTGTGAATGATGAAATTTAAAGTTTAAAAAGAGATTGTAAGTGAATGCTGAGTTAATCTTTATAGCCCAGTTATCCTTCGCTTTTAGAGTTGTTTTTTTTCTTATCCACTTCTGGATCCATTAACATTCCAGTACATAAGCAATGTTTACGTTCAGTTCGGGTAAGTATGTCATAATTAACGCAAGATTGGCATCCTTTCCAGAATGATTCATCATCTGTTAATTCACTAAACGTAACGGGTCGGTATCCGAGTGCTGAGTTAATTTTCATAACGGGTAGAGAAGTAGTTAATCCGAAAAGTTTTGCGTTGGGGAACTTGGATCGAGATAATTCAAATGCCTTGTTTTTAATTTCTTTGGATAGTCCTTTGCCTCGGTAATCCTCGTTTACAATTAACCCAGAGTTTGCAACGTACTTATCGTGTCCCCAGGATTCTATGTAACAAAATCCAGCAACAATTTCGCCTTCAAGTGCTATGATGGCTTTACCCTCTTGTATTTTTTGAACGATGTATTCGGGTTTACGCTTAGCGATTCCAGTGCCTCTCTTTTGAGCTGCATCTTCAATCATGGTCACAATTTTATTTGCGTACTTTGTGTGATCTTCGTTTGCTACTTGTATATCGATTGCCATTGTGTGCTTTTTAATTCTTGTTAATAGGTTGAATTGTTTTCGTTAAATACGAATTTAGGCCCTTGATGGCCTGCGGTTTCTAATCCTATTAAGAATGCTTAACGCAATGATATGTAGAGACGTACTTTTCATTAATGAAGTGCAAAAATACGGATTATTTTTAAAAGTTGTAATGAGCTGTTTAAAACAGTTGGGGAATACACTGAAATAAGTCGCTTATCGAGTTAAAACGATGTAATCGTTTAGGACTTGTTTTAAAAATTCGGTTCGTTTCTTAGGAACTTTTTTGATGTCTAATTCGGCACAAATTTTTTCGGCTAATTTTTGGAGTAATTTACGATAATGATCGTTTGGATTAGATCGTGCTCGGTCGAGGGTATTTTTAAGCAACAGCATATCTTCCTCGGTAAACTTAATAACTGCTTCGTATTTTGGTTTGTAGTTTTCTTGTGTTTGAATTTTTAATAAATCCTTAATCGACATTTGATTACGAGGGTTTGTTTTAATCACACAAGTGCCGCCAACCAAATCACCAATTCTTTGGTTTTTTTCGTTACTCATAATGGTAATTACAGCAACACTTCCTGCAGACAGTATAATATCAATTAACCTAAACATCCATCGCATTCCAAAATCACCAATGTGCATTTGCTGTCCGTCGGCGCGCACTACTTTTATTCTCATAGCTTTTTTACCAATTGATTGTCCGTTAAAGAGCGACTCGGAAACCAAATGGTAGCCAATAATAACAGGAAAAATTAGGAATACGAAGATTAAAAAAGCAACGGTGCTTTCACCAAATTCACCAATGAAATTTGTGGCGATTAGTAACCAAAAAATGATAAAACAATAAACGGTAATAATTAAGCTATCTAATAAAAAAGCGAGGAGCCTTTCCATTATACCTGCTAATTCATAGTCGATAGTTACGTTTTGAGTTGTATTTATGCTAATTGATCGCAATGAGTGACCAATATAGTAAGAAATATCACAAATAATTTTGCTTTGATGTGTATAAGTGTCAATTTTGAATTTCAATATTAAAAGAGTTGAGGGAAACCACTTTTATAAGTAGGAAAAAGAAAAGCTGGCAAAAGTTTGAAGAAATGCAGCGAAGACAAGGATCAGATCCTGATGAGTTGACACGTCTTTTTGTGGAAATCACTGATGATCTTAGCTATTCCCGTACTTTTTACGATAAACGATCGGTAAGAGTTTATCTTAACTACCTAGCACAGCTTGTATTTTTTAAGGTAAACAAGAATAAAAAAGTTAAAATAAAACAATTTTTTAGTTTTTGGACGACAGGTTTACCAATGGAATTTGCTCGAAGTTGGAAAGCAATGCTTTTTGCTGTGTTGATCTTTTTTGGAGCGATGACAGTTGGAGTTGTTTCCACGATGAATGATATTGGCTATGCCGAAGAAATTATGGGCGCGCAGTATATTAAGATGACCGAGGAGAATATTGCAAACGGAGATCCAATGGCTGTTTATCATCAACACGGAAGTGCAGGAGAGTCCACTTTTATGCTTACACAAAACAATACTCGTGTTGCTGCATTAACCTATACATCGGGTGTTTTGGCAGGTTTGCCACCCATTATTATCATGGTGAAAAATGGGATTATGTTGGGAACGTTTCATTATTATTTGTACTCAAAAGATGTGCTAGTGGATTCGATGTGGGTGGTTTGGATTCATGGTGTATTAGAAATATCTGCGATTGTAATTGCTGGTGGTGCTGGTTTGGTATTAGGTGGTGGATTAATTTTCCCTGGAACTTTCACACGATTACAGTCTTTAAGAATAAGCGCTAAACGAAGTTTTAAAATTGCGTTAAGTACTCTTTTTATCTTAATAATATCTGGTTTTATTGAAGGCAGTGTGACCCGATTTACACAAATGCCAATGGCGATGAAGTATTTATTGGTTTTGGGGTCTTTGGCGTTTATTTGCTTTTACTTTATTGCTTACCCAATTTACTTATATAAGACTAAAATCCAAACGGGAAAATTTATTTTTGAAGATAAGATTCCGCACAATCCAACAGGTAGGGTTGAGTTGGAAAAGGTAAGAGAAATAGGTGAGATGTTTAATGATTCGTTAAATGTTTTCCGACAAATATTTCCTACGATTACAAAATGTTGGTTAGCGCTTTCCTTTCCAATTTTAATTGGTTTAATTGTGTTTCACTTTGGATTTGCTACTGAATTTGATAAAGAGCTTCTTTGGTGGATTAGTGTTACTGAGTTTTTCACTGCAAATGAATCCATTTGGATTAACCTGAGCTTTTTTATGGCTTTAATTATTCCCTTGTTTTTCAGCTCCTATTATGCTTTACGGCAGTATCGTAACAAATGTGCGTTTGGATTAATTGAGTTTTATACGTTTGCAGCGAAAGGGATTTTAAAGGTATGGCCCCTGATATTGTTTTTGGTGATTTGTATTTTAGTTGCGCATCCTTTACTTGTTGTGGTTCTCATCTTTTTATGTCCTTTTATATTTCAGTTTAGTTATTTGGGGTTTTACAAAAAAGACACTTACAAAAACAGTTTGAAAGATGGTAAAAAGCTGGTGTTTAAATCATGGTTTGGATCGGTTGGGTTTTTTATACTTCAAATGATTATTCCATTATTATTAATGCTAGCGGCATACTTTTTATTTGGTCAGCAGGGTATGGGAATAACCGATTTTGTTCTTGAATTTATTTTAGAGCATATTTCTCCTTTTGTAAACAATATTGCACCATTTGCTAACGCCCTTAATTTTGGATTGTATTATATTATTTTTTCAACAGTTCTCATATTTGTAATTGTTGGAATGGCGATTCAATTCCACTCGGTAAGAGAGCGAATAGAGGCACACAGCTTATATAATAGATTACAAGAATTTGGCACAAAACACAACTTTTTCGAACAAATGGATGAAGGTGAGTATTAAGGTCATATTCTTTGTTTTTTTAGCGATGATTTTTAATATATCATTTGCTCAGAAGGATAATGTTTCCTCAGAGAAGATAGAAATGGAAGAGGTTTTTGATGAAGAGGTCGAAATCGAACGAAAAAGGTTTAATCAATCGGATTATGATCGTTTAAAAAGCGCAGTAGAACTTATTGAGGTGATGGAGCAAAAGCGACTTCAGGCGGATAGTTCCACTTTTGGAGAGGGTTATGGGGTTGAAAAAGGGGATTCATATACAATTTACAACTATGATTCGATTGCTGGAACAGGAACTTATAGTGAACGCCAAAGAGGAAGTGGTGGTATTAATACTGGTGATGGAGTGCTTCCGGAGAACAGACAAAATATTGGGCAAAAGGAGTTTCAAAGAAGACTTAATACTGATCGCAGAAGAAATTCTAGAAAAGATGTACAACGTGAGCATTTAAAAAATAAGGAAGACTTACAAAAAGATAATCCGAGGGATAGAAAACAAAATACCGAGGGAGGTGAAGGTTTTTTCAAGCTTTTACTCATCATATTGGTTGGCGGTATTTTAGCCTTTGCTGTTTATATGTTGTTTTTAAAAACTCCAATTGAAGGTGGAAGTCATAAAATATTATACGATCAGGAATTAAATCCGGAAAGTATCAAGTTAACAGAATTAGAACTTAAAATTAAGGCTTTGAAAAAGGCGAATGATTTTAGAGGAGCTATCCGTTTATACTTTGCTTGGGTAATTAAGGAATTGTCGGACAAGGATTTTATTGACTGGCGAAAACGTAAAACGAATTCTAATTATTCATTTGAAGTATCGGATAAGCCGTTTCACAAAGCTTTTGAGCTGGCGGTAAAAAATTATGAGTTTATTTGGTACGGTAAGTATGAAATTGGCAAGAACGATTTTGAGTTGATTGAGAAAGAGTTTTTGAATTTAATTAATAGGTTAAAGTAAATTCAGGTTAATTCATTTGTAAAAGGGAGGTACTTGAGTAATGTTAACATGAACAATTTAATGAAATACATAATCATTGCAGTTTTGGTTTTCGGACTAGGTGGAGTGCTGTATTTTAGTGGGAGTCAAAGTGATGATGCCGATGGGAATCAGGTAGAGGCTATTGATTGGGATAAAACTTACGACCAATATAGTAAACATCCTTACGGAACATTTTTTATGCGAAAAATCCTTGAAGTAGGGTTGGACGGGCATGAGGTAAGTAATATTGATGTTGCGGTACAGGACTATTTTAAATACGATTCGTTAAAACTTGAAGGGGCTAATATTACCTATATGTTTATTGGTAAATCGTTGAATTTGTACGATCATGAAGTAGATAGTCTCTTACAGTTTGCATCGTTAGGAAACCAATTATTTATAGCTGCAGAGAATCTTCCTGTAAACTTATTAAAAACCTTGTTTGAAAATTACGATGCACACGATTATTTTTCTTTCACGGAAGATACGAGTGTTGCGTTAACGTATGAAAATTCAACTTTTAATACTGAGTTTGTGTTGAAGAATCAAATTAAGGATAACCTGAAAAGGCAACGTTGGAGAAACATTAATTACGGGATAGATTATAATCACTCAGGTGAGGTGTTAGGAAAAGCTGGTTCCCGCCCCTGTTATTTAAAATTTAAAATCGGAGCAGGAACTGTTTTGTTACACACTATTCCACAAGCGTTTACCAATAGAGTTTTAAGTTTGAACGAAGGAAGAAATTATGTCGAAAAGGCTATTTCGTTTTTCCCTAAGAGTACAATTTTGTGGGATAATTATACGAAGTACGTTTATGATGATGGCTTAATGACTTTGGATTACGGTGATAAAACACAATCCAATAGATCGGGAGGAATGTTGGGCGATTTTAAATCATTACATTTTTTACTTAAAAACAAAGCCTTGCGTTGGGGCTATGGGATTATTCTAATGGGAATGTTTTTGTATTTGATTTTTAAAGGAAAACGGGAGCAAAAGATTATACCAACTATGGAGTTAAATCATAATTCCTCTTTAGAGTTTACAGAAACGCTTGCACGACTTTATTTAAAGCAAAATCAACACAATAAATTAATTGTTCATTTGGCAACGATTTTTAAAAATAAAATTCGAACAAGGTATTATATTCAGTACTCCGATGGTCCCTTATTTATTGAACGATTATCTAAAAAATCTGGAGTTGATCAGGAAGAGATTAAGGCACTATTGAATTTTTTAGCAGGCGGTTCAAACACCACGAAAGTATCGGATGAATACTTAGTGAATTTGTATAAAAAATTAAATGACTTTTATAAAAAAGCAAAATAATTATGGAATCAAACGAAAATAAATCAAAGGAAAACACGCCTCAAGAAGTTTCTGAATCAGAAGCTTTAAAGGGAGCCACCTCTGAAACCTCAAACGAAAGTACAACTGAAGTTGTTGAAGTAACGGAGAAATTTGTTCCAGAATCACGATTGAAGTTGCAGAAATTTCAGGATAAGGTGGCAGCTGTAAAAGTTGAAACTCAAAAGCTGGTGATTGGTCAGCATGAACTTGTCGATAAAATTATTTTAGCAATTTTTGCTGGTGGTCATGTATTATTGGAGGGGGTGCCAGGGATTGCCAAAACATTAACGGCAAAAGTGATTTCGAAAACACTTTCTGTTGCTTATTCAAGAATTCAGTTTACGCCAGATTTAATGCCATCAGATGTGTTAGGAACCTCTGTTTTTAATGTGAAAACATCAGAATTTACGTTTAAAAAAGGACCTATATTTTCTAATATTGTATTGATTGATGAGATTAACAGATCACCTGCTAAAACGCAAGCAGCTTTGTTTGAGGCAATGGAAGAGCGACAAATTACAAACGACGGACAAACCTTTAAGATGGAACCTCCGTTTTTTATCATTGCTACACAAAACCCAATTGAGCAAGAAGGAACCTACCGTTTGCCAGAAGCGCAATTGGATCGTTTCCTTTTTAGAATTAAACTAGAATATCCTTCGATTAAAGATGAAATTAAAATTCTTCACCGTTTTAAACACTCGATTAAAGAGGTGAGTTTTGCGGATGTTAATCCGGTATTAACTGGTGATGATATTGAAGAATTTCAAGGTTTGATTGAAAGTGTTAAAATAGAAGATCAATTGATTGAGTACATCGCTAAAATTGTTGCTGAAACGCGTAATCACGCGATGCTATATTTAGGTGCTTCGCCAAGAGCAAGCTTATCTATTTTAAAATCGGCTAAAACAATTGCAGCAATTAGAGGCCGTGATTTTGTAACGCCAGATGATATTCAGTATGTATCCGAGCCGGTTATGAATCACAGAATTATATTAACGCCAGAAGCTGAAATCGAGGGAGTTTCTGCTGAGGATATAATTGTTGAGATTGTACAAAAAATTGAAGTACCAAGATAAATTATGAATAAGTATTTAAAAGCATAATTAACGCGCGTTTGAAAAAAAATAATTTCACATCAAATTTATATTTAACCAATTGGTTTTTTCTATTGTTAGCGATAGCTTCTTTAATTTTCATCGTAAGCTTTTTGTATGCTCCGTTGTTCTTTTTTGCGCAGCTATTTTTAGCGTTTGTAGTTTGTTACTTGTTACTTGATATTTTGATTGTTTACGGTAGCTCAACAAAATTAGAAGCTGAGCGAGAGTTGAAAGAACAACTGAATTTAGGGGATAATAATCTCGTTAAGATTTATATTCAGAATCATCATAATTTACCGGTAATATTGAAGGTGATTGATGAGATTCCTTATCAATTTCAAATTAGAGATTTTTCTCGATTTCTCACCTTAAATCAAGGGGAAAGCAGAACGTTAGATTATTATGTTAAACCTGTAAAAAGGGGGGCTTATAGGTTTGGGTCGTTGAATGTATTTGTAGGCTCTTTTTTAAGAATAGTACAAAGAAGGGTGCAGTTTTCGCAAGATTTCGAAGCGAAAGTTTATCCGTCAGTTCGATTGATGCGTGAGTTTGAACTAAAAGTATTTACACACTCGAACCTTTCTCAAGGGGTTAAAAAAGTTAGGCGACTAGGGAATAATCAAGAGTTTGAACAAATCAAACCTTATGTTCAGGGAGATGATTTTAGAAAGGTAAATTGGAAAGCTACAAGTAGGAAAGGAGAGTTAATGGTAAATCAATACCAAGATGAGCGTTCGCAAAGCATTTATTCTATTGTAGATAAAAGTAGAACGATGAAAATGCCGTTTAATGATATGACTCTTTTAGATTATAGCATTAATTCAACTTTAGTAATCTCTAACATTGCACTTAGAAAGGATGATAAAGTTGGTTTATTGACGTTTTCGGATAAGTTAGGAGTTCATGTTAAGGCAGAAAAATTAGGAGGTCAGTTGAGAAAACTAATGGAAAACCTTTATCGTCAGAAAACAAGATACAATGAAGCCAATTTTGAAATGCTTTATTACGGGGTTCGCCAAAACCTAAAGGGAAGAAGTTTAGTGTTTTTATATACTAATTTTGAAACGATGTATGCAATGGAACGCGCGCTGCCTATGTTAAGAAAAATAGGGAAATTGCATTTATTGGTTGTTATCTTCTTTGAAAATACAGGCTTGATTGAACGCGCAGAAACTAAGGCTTTAACAATCCAAGATATTTACACACAAACAATGGCTCAAAAAGCAGTGATTGAGAAACAAACAATTGCTGCTGAGTTACAGAAATATGGAATCAATACGATTTTGACTACTCCCGAAAAATTAAATGTGGATACGATTAATAAGTATTTAGAGCTGAAATCAAGAGGTGCGATTTAGGGATTTTGTTGCAATATATTAAAATGCTCTTGGTTAATTTTTTTGATGGATTATCGGTTAAAATAATTAATCCATTTTTTTTAATGGGCTTTTGTGTAGAGCTTCTTGGAGCTTGAAACTATAAAGGTAATTATCTTTATCATCTTTATTTTCTTCAGCAATAAATACTTTACCAAATGAATTTATACAAATACCTTCTTTTCGGCTCTTTTTGAAGGTTAAAATTTGTAATGACGGTGAAGGTTGGAAATAATTTTTAATGACATATATGGCTTTTTTTGAGAGTAATAGAAGGTTTTCCCCATCGGTTGTTAAAGTTGCTGATGTTATCCCGCCATTTGTTAATATAGAATCTTTTAAAACTGCGGTATAGTTTCCAGGAGCAGCGGGGATTTTATAGATTTTTGTTTGTTTAGATTTTGATCTGTTTTTTGAAAAAAAGTATAAAGACTGGTTTGTCCAAATCATAGACTCGCAATCGAAATCTAATTCACTTTCTGCAGGCGGAAAACTGGTTTGATTTTCATATTTAAAGTTAATGACTTGAGGCGTGATGGTATCGTTTGAAAGTTGTTTATACGGAAGAATGTAAATTTTTAAATTAACTCTTTTATTTTTATTGTTTCCGAAGTCACCTATGTATATATTTCCCTCATCATCTTTTGTTAAGTCTTCCCAATCGATGTTTTTTCCTTTAATATAAATCGAATGGATAATATTCCCTGTGTGATCCAATTTGTAAATAATGGGGTCGTTTCCACTATCGTTAATTAACCAGAAACCATTGTTTAAACTAATAACTCCTGAAGCTTCGGGTAACTCTGAAGGTATTTGGAAAGTTTGTTGCAAGTTTACTTGTGCTTTTGAGAGTACACTAATCAAAATGAATAATATGAGGCTTATTTCCTTTTTCATTTTATGATTAACTTATTTGACAGTTTAAATTTAACTTCATCAACTTATATAATATACAATCCTAGGTTTAAAAAAAGGAATTTTAAGAGATTAATTACGCCTAAGGGTGAGGGAATTAATATTTTTAGAGGGAAGTGGAAATACTTTTAGTTTTTTCAGAAAATTAGTTAAGCGATTAAAACAGAAAGTTATGTGCACATCTGAATCAAGGTGGAAAGGTTATTTATTGATGCAATAAATGAAATTAATTGATTGGATGATTTATTTATTGTTTTGATAAATTATTGCGCACTAATTGTTATGTCGCTTGTGTTTTTATTAAAGTAAATTTCACTCTAAGGCAGGTTGCTATCGATTTAAGAATATTTTATCTCATTATAAAGTAGTGCTTACAAAAACGCCTGACCTGCCCTGGAGTATTGAATTTCATAAATTAACTCAGATTCTCATTTGTGCGATTTAAAACTAAATTGATGTGTTTTGATGATTGTTTTTCACTTCTTTTAGTGATTGCGATTGGCTAAACAAAAACTCACCTTTGTTTCGAACAAAAAACTTTAAAAAGTTAAGATGAGTTGCAAATATCAAAAAATTTCTTCCAATGAGGTTGGAAGCGTGATTAATTGCGTAGGATGTGATGAATTAATTATAGGAATTGAAACGGTTATGTTAAAACTTTCAGTAGCAAATTCTAAGGCTTTTATGAAATTATTAAAAGCTTCTGCCTTAAAGTCTCACAAAAATAAAAACGATAAGATTTTGTTGGAAACACAATTCGACAATTTATTTATCACGTTTAATCATCGAGAACTCCAAAAGAGTATTGAGCTGTTAGAGTTTGCTTTTTTAAGAATGGAAATTTCTTCACTTTTACAAGTTAAAATTTAAGTCCCATTACAAGAATATCATCAACTTGTTCATTTTCTCCCATCCATTCTTTTAAACGATCGTTAAGAACTACTTTTTGATCCATCATGTTTGCATCTGATGAATTAATTAACATATCCTTCATTACTCTCGTTTTGAATTTCTTGTTTTTAGGTCCCCCAAACTGATCAGGATAGCCGTCTGAAAACATATAGAAATTATCACCTTCTTGGTAATTAATCGTTGTCAACTCAAAATCCTTAACTGGAACGTCTTTGAACCCAATCGACATTTTAGTTGCTTTGTATTCCGATAACTCGTTGTCTCTTATTAAGTATAGCGGACGATAAGCCCCCGAAAATTCGATCGTTTTATTCTTTGTACAAATGGTTATTAAACTAATATCCATTCCATCATTTGTTTCAGATTCACTGTTTTCAAAAGCAGTTAAAATACCTTGATCTAGTAAATTCAATATAGTTGCAGGGTTAGTAATTTTGTTTCCTCCCACAATTTCATTTAATAGTGCAATTCCAATCATACTTGTTAATGCTCCAGGAACACCATGCCCAGTACAATCGGCACAGGCAATAACAAACTTAGATTCTAATTTACGATACCAATAAAAATCTCCAGAAACAATGTCTCGAGGCAGATGGTAAATAAATGAATTCGGAAAAACGTCTTTTAATTCTTGAACAGTAGGGAAGGAAGCTTTTTGGATTGTTAATGCATACCGAATACTTGAATTTAAATCGTTATTTTTTTGTTCAACTTCCTTATTAATTGAAATCATTTCAAGGTTTACTAATTCTAATTCTTTGTTTTTATCACTTACTTCTTGAGTTCTCTCTTTGACCTTTTCTTCTAAGAGTTCTCGCTCTGCTCTGAGTGTTCCTTCTCTTCGTTTAATGAACGCTACGATGGATATTACAATGACTAGAATAACAACTATTATAAACCACAATTCTTGCCAAAACGGTGGAGATACAATAAATGAGAATGTAGAAGGAGTTTGCTCATTACAAATATCATCTTTGTTACATGCATATACTTCAAATGTATATTCGCCAGGAGGTAGTTTAGTGTACTTGGCCTTTAATGAATTTTCAGATGTTAACTTTTTATCTTCATACCCTTTCAAATACCAAAAGTATTGCGTGCTTTTAGGATTGTCGTGGTTTATACCAACAAACTCTATAGTAATAGAGGAAGAATCATATGGCAGAATAAGATTTTTGGGCATTCCATTCCAAGGTTCAATATTATAATTTCGTTTTCTCCAATCCGTTTTTTCATTGTTGAATTTTAAGCCAGTGAAATAAGTTTGCGGTTCAATGTCACTTGTGTGATCAACGCTTCTATCATGCTTAATTGCTCCTTTGTTTGTTCCAAACCATAAGTTTCCGTTAAAATCTTCACAAACAGCATTACCGTTAATTTCTCCTCCAATTATCCCGTCTGATTTCCCAAAGTGTTTTATTTCCGAAATATATTCTCCTGTTTGTCTGGTGATTTGAGGAGGGTTGAAACTTATACGATCTAATCCTTTGTCGGATCCTGACCATAATTGATTGTCTTCATCAAAAATTAGCATTTTAATGTTGTTTGAACTTAACCGGGAATTGTCCATATCAAAAGTGATATAGGTGTTGTGGGTTTCGTCGAATTTTGTAATTCCTTTTTTAGTTCCGATGAAGATATTTCCTCTTGGCCCTTTAACCATGCAGTTTACAAAGTTGGATGCGATTAAATCGTCTTCTTCAGTTAAATATCCAAACTCAATTCCGTTAAACCAGTTAATCCCGCCTCCCTGAGTTCCAATCCAAAGCTTTCCACTTTTATCTTGAACAATGGATGAAATTCTACCTTGATTCATGCCGTCTATCATACGATAGAACTTGAATTTCCCGTCAATTAATTTCCCTAAACCACCTTCAGTTCCAACCCAAATATTGTTTTCCTGATCTTCAAAAACACAAGTGACTGGGTTAACAACTCCATCAGCAATAGAGTATACTTTTTCAATTTCTCCGTCTACAATCTTAGCAAGTCCAATTAAGGTTCCAACCCAAATATTTTCATTTTTGTCTTCATATAATGTAGTTGTATAGTCAACCGGCAATCCAGATTTTTTATTGTAAATCCTAAAAGAGTCAATTCCATTATATCGAATTAATCCTCCTCTTGTTGCAAACCAATAATTATCTTCTGAATCTTGTAGAATTCCATTAATTTTTTCATTTTCCAAGCCTTCTTTCTCCCCGAAATAAGTAAATGAAATCCCTTTGAACTTGTTAACTCCTCCTCCTTTTGTTCCAACCCAAATGTTATCATTTTTGTCTTCAAGTATAGATAGAACTATGTCTTCACTTAAACCTTTATCGGTGTTGTAAACCTCATATTCAAATGTATTAATGTTTAATCGGACAACACCATTTCTGGAAGTTCCAATCCACATGTTATTGTTTTTGTCTTCTTCTACTGTTAATGCTGCGTCGATTGGGAAGCCATTTTTTTTATTATAATTTTTAAAGCGTTCGCCATTAAATTGACTCAACCCTGAGGAGGTTGCTAGCCAAATATCTCCATTTACATCTTCATGTAAATCATAAATATTTCGACCTTCTAAGCCTTCTTTTTTATTGTAAGTTTTTAAGTTTCCGTTAAATATTTCAGCTAAACCTTGATTAGTTGCAACATATATTTTAGCATCGGGTGTTTCGATTACTTTATTAACGGATACACTACTTGATCCGCCAAACTCGATATTATAAGGCACAAATTCAGCTTTTTCTTTAGCGAAATTATCAAGCATGCAGAGTCCTCCATATTGTGTTCCAATCCATAATCGTCCGAACGCATCTTCACACACTGATTTAATAATGTCGTTTGGAAGTCCGTCTTTCTGAGTGTAGGTTCTAAAATCTTTGCCGTCATAAACGGTAAGACCTTTATGGGTTCCAATCCAAATGTGTCCTTTTACATCTTCGTAAAGACTGTAAATTATGTTTGAAGGAAGTCCTGATTCGGAATTAATATATTCGAAGTTAACACCATTATATATGGTTATTCCTTGTTGAGTTGCCATCCAGATAGCGCCTCTTTTATCTTGAATTAAATCGTGAACATCATTTTGAGAAAGTCCGTCTTCTACAGTTAGATTAAGGAAGTGGTAACTTTGGCCAATTGTGGCAAGGTTAAAACATAATAGGACAAGTAATAAAATTTTTTTCATTTCCGAATAAACATTCCTGTTACGACGAAATCGATAATTTGTTCCTTTAGATGTAACAAGTTTAAGTTAGGTAAAAAATAAAAGAGGTATCATAGGATACCTCTTTTATTTTATGAATTAAACCTTATGTTATCTTTTCTCAGCAGTAACAAATGATCTTTCGTTTTCTCCTGTGTAAATTTGACGAGGACGACCAATTGGCTCTTTATTCTCGATCATTTCTTTCCATTGTGCAATCCATCCTGGAAGTCTTCCTAATGCAAACATTACAGTAAACATTTCGGTTGGTATACCTAATGCTTTGTAAATAATTCCTGAATAGAAATCAACGTTAGGGTATAAGTTTCTTGCTTTGAAGTATTCGTCATTTAAAGCAACTTCTTCAAGTTGTTTAGCAATGTCGATTAAAGGATCATTAATTCCTAATTTTGATAATACATCGTCAGCAGCTTTTTTAATGATCTTAGCTCTTGGGTCGAAGTTTTTATAAACTCTATGTCCAAATCCCATTAATCTAAATGGATCATTTTTATCTTTTGCTTTATTTATCCAATCTTCTAATGGAGAACCATCTGCGTGAATAGATTCTAACATTTCAATTACAGCTTGGTTAGCACCACCATGAAGAGGACCCCATAATGCAATAACTCCTGCAGAGATTGATGAGTATAAGTTAGCGTGAGAAGAACCAACGATTCTTACAGTAGAAGCAGAACAGTTTTGCTCATGATCTGCATGTAAGATTAACAACTTGTTTAATGCGTCAGAAACAACAGGATCGATTTTGTAATCTTCCGATGGTAAACTGAACATCATATTTAAGAAATTGTCTCCGTAGTTTAACTCATTTTTAGGGTAAACAACTGGATGCCCAACGAAGTTTTTGTAAGCCCAAGCAGCAATTGTTGGTAATTTAGCTAACAATCTGAAAATTGTTAATTCAATCTCCTCTTCAGTTCTATTCGGATTTTGAGAATCTGGATAGAATGTAGAAAGCGAGCATAATAATGAAGCAACGATACCCATTGGGTGTGCCTTTGAAGGATAAGCTTCAAAGAATCGCTTCATGTCTTCATGAATTAATGTATGATTGGTTATTTCACCTTCAAACTCGCTTAATTGAGCTGTAGTTGGTAATTCCCCGTTTATTAACAAGTAAGAAACTTCCATGAAAGAAGCTTTTTCAGCTAACTCTTCAATTGAGTAACCTCTATATCTTAAAATTCCGTTTTCACCATCAAGGTAAGTAACTGCACTTTTTGTAGCACCAGTATTTTTAAATCCTGAATCAAGAGTAATTGCACCAGACAATGCTCTTAATTTTGTGATATCAATTCCTTTTTCGTCTTCTGTTCCTGTAATAACTGGTAGTTCGTATGATTTCCCGCTAATCTTTACCTCTGCGAATTCTTCCATGGATATGTTTTTTTTGGATTTAACAATTGTGCAATATAAATATAGTAAAGAAAACGCGCTCATTGAAGACATTGAATAAAAAAATGCACGATTTTATAACTTTTGTAAATTATTTTCGTACAAACCCGCGAAAGGCGTTATGAAGAACATTAATTCACAGTTTGCTTACGAGACACATCAACTTATGGAAGGAGCAGACGTAAGGCTATCTTTTTCTGGAGAATTTTCACCAGATCTAATTACCGTATTACTTTCAATGGCAAAAAGTAATATTGGCGATAAATTAGTAATGAAGAAGGTTTACAACGTTATGATTGAGTGTTTGGAGAATTTAACAAAGCATTCCTTAAAAATAGAAGGTGATCAGTTTCCTGCTATTTTTTTGTTAGGAAAAGATGATGAATATTATTTTTTGGCTACAGGAAATAAGATAGCGAGCAATGAAGTTAATGAGCTGGAAACCAAATTAATTAAAGTTAATTCATTAAATAAAAAAGAATTGATGCTTTGGTATAATGAAATATTAACTTCGGAAACAAGCTCATCTTTTAAAGGTGGTGCTGGATTAGGTATAATCGACATGGCCTTGAAAAGCGGGAATAGATTTGAATATAATTTTAATAAAATTGATAATTATCATTCGTTTTTCACATTAAAGGTTAAAGTAGGACAGAAGTAATATGAAGTCACTTAGAGTTAAAAAAGGAGATACTACTCCTGAACTAGATTTTGATGTTGATAAAATGGAATTTTTACTTGAAGGTGAAAGTCGCTCAGAAGATGTTCTTATTTTTTACGAACCAATTATTAATTGGTTAACCAATTTTAAAGAATGGTTTTTAAAGAATGAATCTTCCAAGAAATTGGACTTTCATTTTAAACTCGAATATTATAATTCGTTGTCTGCTAAATTCATTTTCAGCATATTTAAAATTTTAAAGGAAATGCAAGTCAAAG
This sequence comes from Flavobacteriales bacterium, assembly GCA_029251005.1. Taxonomy (GTDB): domain Bacteria; phylum Bacteroidota; class Bacteroidia; order Flavobacteriales_C. The sequence goes on from JAQXEE010000141.1 coordinate 16,003, forward strand.
GTCTTGAGATCAATGTGTTTTGGTTTTATGATGTTTTGGATGAAGATTTATTAGAATGTGGAGAGGAGTATGAAAAAATATTAGGTTTTAAATTCGAATATATTGCATTGTAGGATTAATTTGCAACCCAATGCTGTATCTTATCTGCTAAAACATTACTTAATTTAAAATGAGATTCGTGCGTCCAGCCAGCTATATGCGGACTGAAAATTACATTTTCAGCTTTGCCTAAATACCGAAGAGCCTCTGATGAATCAACATCAGGAACAGTTTCAAAAGATACTGATTCGTATTCAAGAACATCTAAACAAGCACCAATAATTTTTTTTGATTTTAATCCGTTAACAAGATCTGTTGTGTTTACATTAAATCCACGCGCAGTGTTAATTAAAATGAATGGTTTTTTAAACGACTGTATTAGTTGATGATTGACTAAATATTTATTGTTGGCGTGATAATTTGTATGGATGCTAAGTACATCTGCTTTAGCGTAAATCTCTTCTAAAGTTGCCTCTTTAACAAATTCATCAGAGAAATTTGTTTTGAATTTATCATAGGCTATTACTGTAACATCAAATCCTTTTAATCTTTGGGCAAAAGCGTTTGCCATTACACCATATCCTATAAGCGCAATAGTTTTCCCCTTTAATTCAAAACCTCTGTTTTCTGCTCTTATCCACACGCCTTCACGCACTTGTTGATCTACTCTTTTTAGATGGTTGTTAAGCATGAGTAACATGCCCATTGCATGTTCTGCTACAGCGTCTCTATTTCCTTCTGGAGAACTGAATACATGAATGTTGTTTTTTGAACAAAAATCTAAATCTATATTTTCTAATCCCGAACCAGCTCTTGCAATGAACTTTAAATTCTTGCATTTACTGAGTATTTCAGCAGTTAATTTAATTTTTGATCGTATAACTATACCTTCATATTGATTAAGTATTGGGCTTATGTCGCTCGATTTGAGATGGGTTTTATCAAAGCATTCCCAATTCATTTTGATTAATCGTTCCCATAGAATTTGATGAACGGAATCAACAAAAATTACTCGTCCAATAGATGTCATCCTACTAATTCGTTACAGATGTAAAAATAAATAAATAATCCAAAAATATCATTTGCAGTTGTGATAAATGGCCCAGTTGCAAGAGCAGGATCTATTTTTATTTTATGAAAAGCAAGCGGGATCCAAGTTCCAAATATAGCAGCGAAAATGATAACGCATATTAGCGATATACTAATTGCTAAGCTAAAATCAAGGCTTTGATTCATAGCTAGGTTTACAGTAAGAAGTATTACTCCACAAAGTAGCCCGTTTACTACACCAACACCAAATTCCTTCATTAGTTTTGAGGCAATTGAGCCCGAAAAGGTTTGATTAGCAATACCTTGAACAACAATAGCAGAGGATTGAATCCCTACGTTCCCACCCATTGCTACTATTAATGGTATAAATGCCATTAAAGCGGGATTCGCATCTTTATCGAAAATACCAATTACTTTTGCTCCTAAAATCCCACCAATCATTCCCACCAATAGCCAAGGGAATCTTGCCCGGGTAAGTTGCCATACGGTATCGGATGATTCTACATCTTCAGAGATCCCAGAAAGCATTTGATAATCTTTTTCTGCTTCCTCAACAATTACATCAACTACGTCATCAATTGTAATTCGACCTAGAAGCTGGTTGATTTCATTAATTACGGGAAGGACAACTAAATCGTATTTGTCCATTATTCTTGAGACTTCCTTGCGGTCTACATCTGATTTAACGGATATAATATCAGTTTTGGAAATGTCTCGAATCATAGTTTGAGGCGAGCTCAATATTAATTTCTTGAGTGAAGTAATACCAATCAATTTTTCATATTCATCCACAACATAAACAGTGTGGACTTCTTCTATTTCTTCAGCTTGTTTTCTTAATTCAACAACACATTCACTAACATTCCAATGGTCTTTAACCTTTACAAGCTCCTTAGCCATTAGTCCACCAGCTGAATCTTCATCGTAGGTTAAAAGATCAAGTATGTCTTGTGCGTGTTCTGTATTTTTAATTGCTTTTATAACATTGGATTGTTTTTCCAATGGTAACTCGGCTATTAAATCGGCAGCATCATCCGAATCCATTTTGTTTACAACAGACTCTGCAATTTCAACTGCGGGTAAAATTTCTAGTAATTTCCCTCTTTCTTCAGGACCTATTTCTGCTACAACATCGGATCGGACGTCCTCGCTAAGAAGACGGATTAGTGCAACTGCATATTCTTCAGGAACATTACTAATAACTTCTGCGATATCAGCTACGTGCATGGGCTCAAGCTTGCCAATGATTTGCTCAATCTTGCCGTTATCTAGGCGCTTTGGTAGCTTTTCGATAAATAGTTTTATGAAGTCTTCCTGTCTTCCCACAGATGTAAAAGTAATGTTTTGAAAAGGTTTTTAAAATAAAAAAGCAGTTTGATCGGAATCAAACTGCTTTTAAGAATTTAATTAAAGTTTATTTCAAAGAAAAAGTTTCTACTAAAATCATATCAGTTTCAGAGTAAACCTGAACCTTGTAATTTCCTTCTTCAAATTCTTTTCCACCAACTTTTTCTCCATAGAGGATAACGTCGGTAGTTTCATTTTGATAATTAATTGTTTCTTTTGAAGTATAAAGGAGTTTTTCATTTTTGTATTGAAATTCACTTCCACCATCTGAAATAACTCTATCATTAGGATCAAAGACTCTTAAATATAGATTTAAATTTCCAGCAGCTGCTAGTTCGTTTTTTCCAATTGTAAAGGCAATTCTGATTTTATCAGCTCTTCTAGCTCTATTTGTAGATTTTTCTTCTCCGTTTCTTCTTAGCTTAATTCCTTCTGCGATTTTTTCGAAGGTTTGTAAACGTTTTCCAAGTTTAACCTTCCCTTCTAGTGATTGGTTTGCATCAGATAATTCAGCGTTGGATTTATTTGCTCCATTTAAATCAATACCTAATTTTGTGTTCTCCTGTTTTAGTTTGGCGTTTTCAGAAATTAAAGCTTGATTTTTGGCTTTTAATTTAGAAACTTCAGATCTTAACAAGTATACATCAGTTTTTAATTTAGCGTACAAAGCTTTAAACTGAGAGAAATTCTTAGCTTGACCATCAGACTCTGCTAATAATTGTTGGATTTGATCTCTTAATGTATTGATTGAAGCTTCTTTTTCGGCTTTATAAGCTTGAATTTCTGCAATGCCTTCACCTAATAAGTTTGAATCTAATCCTTGTATGTTTATAGATTTTAATAATTGCTCAGCTTTATTAATATCGCGGTTTAATCTTTTAACTCGGTCTTCTGCAGAAGTAGATTTTCTTTGTAAAGTGTCTATTTCATCAGCTTTGTCAACAAAAGCAACTTTCGCTAAAAAACCAGCAGAACCGGTTAAAATACCAATGGCAACTAATAAAAATATTACCAGTTTTTTCCCTTTACTTTTTTCTTGTTGTTCGCTCATAATTCTTTTCGAGTTCAAATTTGAAACAAATATACTTTATTTTTGTTTATTTTTTAATCCCTACCTTTTTTGAATTTTTTAAGTAAACTACTTTCTCTTTTTTATCCTTTAAATTGTTTGTGCTGCAAAAACAGTTTACACAAAGGGGAAAATCATTTTTGTATTAGTTGTGAAGCTAACTTTTCGGAAAACCTTGAACCGTTAAATAACAAAAGCAATATTGCCCAATTGTTTTGGGGTAAAGCGGATGTGACCTTTTCTGGCGCACCTTTTAATTTTTTAAAGCAAGAAAATTTACAGCAAATTATTCATGAATTTAAATATGGAGGAAACTCCAATTTAGCCAAATACATGGGTAGTTATTTAGGTTTGAAAATTAAAGATGTTAGTGAATTGGCAGATGTTGATTGTGTTAGTTTTGTTCCAATGCATCCAAAAAAAATTAAAAAACGCGGATATAACCAAGCTGAAGAATTAGCTACTGGCGTGGCAAAGAAACTAAATGTGCAAACTAAATGCGTTTTAAAGCGCTTAGTGGAGTCGGCTTCTCAAACGGAAAAAGGCGTATACGAGCGTTATGAAAATATGGATGCTAATTTCACTGCTTTACACGGATTTGAAGGAAAGCATATCTTATTAGTAGATGATGTTTTAACAACAGGAGCGACTTTGATTGCTTGCGTTAATGCAATTAAGAAAAAGTATGATGTTAAAGTTAGTATTGTTTGTTTAGCTTTTAGAGCAGTTGAACGTTAGAATCCGCACCTTTCTTTACCTTTTACAAAAAGGAAAAACACTAAAGCTAAAACCATTCCTACTAAATCTGCCAATATATCATAAAGATCAAAATTTCTTCTTGGTATTACATAATGTTGTAGTAATTCAGTTGTGATCGTTAATGCAACGGCAATTACGATTACATATTTAACGGCATCATAATGTAGTTTTGGGAATTGGCTCTGTTTTGCAAATCCAACCATTGCGCTAAATGAGAAGCAAAAAAAGAAAAAAATGTGAATTGCCTTATCAAGGTTTTGGGTAGCAATACCTGGGAGATCATTTCCCGGTAATAAACAACCCAGGAGTATTAACCCCAAAAAAAATAAGGTGAACGTGTTATGCTTTAAAAACATTATGCTTTTAGCTTAATGTTTAATTCATTTAATTGATCATTGTCAATAGGAGCAGGAGAGTTAATCATAACGTCTCTTCCCGAGTTGTTTTTAGGAAAGGCAATAAAGTCTCTAATACTATCTTCCCCACCAAGCATGGCACAAAAACGATCAAATCCAAACGCTAATCCACCATGGGGGGGAGCTCCAAATTCAAACGCGTTCATTAGGAAACCAAATTGTTCTTTTGCTTCACTTTCGGTAAAGCCTAAAAGATCAAACATTCTTTTTTGAAGTTGCTTATCAAAAATTCTAATTGAACCTCCACCTAATTCAACACCGTTCATGCAAAGGTCGTAGGCATTTGCTCTAACTTCTCCAGGAGCAGAATCCATCAAATGGAAATCTTCTTCTTTTGGAGACGTGAAAGGATGATGCATGGCATGGAACCTCTCTGATTCTTCATCCCACTCTAATAGTGGAAAATCTACAACCCATAGAGGTTTGAATACTTTAGGATTTCTTAAACCAAGTTCGTTACCCATATGTAAACGAAGTTCGTTCATTTGACTTCTTACTTTGTTTGTCGTTCCTGCAAGTATTAGTAATAAATCTCCAGGTTTAGCATTGGCTTTATCCGCCCATGCTTTTAATCCCTCTTGATCGAAGAATTTATCTACAGATGATTTAAAAGTTCCGTCTTCATTACATTTAACGTAGACAAGTCCGTTAGCTCCAACTTGTGGACGTCTAACAAAATCGGTGATTTTATCTAATGATTTTCTTGTATAAGTAGCAGCGTCCTCAACGTTTATTCCTAAAACTAATTCAACATCGTCAAATACTTTGAATCCTTTGTTTTGGGCAACATCATTTAACTCCACGAATTCCATTCCAAATCTAATATCTGGTTTATCACTTCCGTAAAGCCTCATTGCATCAGCATAGGTCATTCTAGGGAAATCTGATAAGTTTGCGCCCAATACTGATTTGAATAAATGAGTTGCTAATCCTTCAAACGTTTGCATAACCTCTTCCTGAGATACAAACGACATTTCACAGTCAATTTGTGTGAATTCTGGTTGACGATCTGCCCTTAAATCCTCATCTCTAAAACATTTTACAATTTGATAATATTTATCTATTCCACCAACCATTAATAGTTGCTTGAATGTTTGAGGAGATTGGGGTAATGCGTAAAATTCACCTTGGTTCATTCTTGAGGGGACAACAAAATCACGAGCTCCCTCTGGAGTAGATTTGATTAAATAAGGCGTTTCCACTTCAAGAAAATCTTGTTGGTCTAAATATTTTCTAGTTTCAATGGAAACTTTGTTTCTTAATTCAAGATTCCTTCTAACTGGACTCCTTCGAATATCTAAATAACGATATTTCATTCTTAACTCTTCACCACCATCCGTTTCATCTTCAATAGTAAAGGGTGGAGTTAATGCTTCGTTTAAGACAGTAATTGTATCAATTTTGATTTCTATAGCACCTGTTTCGATTTTATTGGTTTTGGATAATCGCTCGATAACCTCACCTTTTGCCGTGATTACATATTCACGACCTAATTTTTTAGCTATTTCCATTGCTTCTTTCGAAGAAACTTCATCCTCCAAAGCAAGTTGAGTAATTCCGTATCGATCACGAAGGTCAATCCAAATCATTCCTCCTTTATTTCTAACTTTCTGAACCCAACCACTTAAAGTAACTTGTTCATGAACGTTTTCTAATCTTAATTCTCCGCAGTTGTGTGACCTGTACATAATCGTAAATTGAAATTACGATACAAAAGTAGACAAATTCGCTTGTTCCTCACTAGCTAAAAGCGATAAGGAAGAGAATAATGTTAAAGTTTTTAATTCGGTAGGTGTATAAGGGACTCTTTTCTTGTTCTATCTTTGAATTATGAGCTTATCTGTTTATAGTGACGATCATTTTATGAAACTGGCAATACAAGAAGCGCAAAAAGCTTTTGATGCTGACGAAGTTCCTGTTGGAGCGGTAATTGTTTGTGATAATCAAATTATTGCTAAAGCTCATAATTTAACAGAAACTTTAAATGATGTTACTGCTCATGCAGAAATGCAAGCGTTTACAATGGCCGCAAACTATTTAGGAGGTAAGTTTTTAGATCAGTGCACTTTGTATGTGACATTGGAGCCTTGTGCGATGTGTGCTGGAGCAAGTTATTGGGCACGTTTAAAACGTATTGTGATAGGAGCTTCTGATAAATCTAGAGGTTTTAGAAGTTTTAATGAAAACATGTTGCATCCTAAGACTGTTGTAGAATGGGGATTGATGGAAGAAACATCTTCTCTGCTACTAAAAGAATTTTTTCAAAAAAAGAGAGGTATGTAATACATATCTAAAAAATAACGAACTCTATTACGAAAATATTAGAGTTCGTTATTTTTTAGATGTGCTTTTATCCAAGCATTTTTAATTGTTGTACTTCAGTTGCAGACAGTTCTCTGTACTCACTTCTTGCTAGTTTCTTTTTTGTTATGCCAGCAAATGAAACTCTATCTAGTTTAATTATTTTATAACCTAATTCTCCAAATATCTTTTCAAGAGCGTTTCCTTTATTGTTGAAAATTTCGATTCCAATATTATTACGAGAACCTTTTAAATACGAAACAGCTTCTGCTTTCACCCAAGTTCCAGTAGCCATTCTAAAACCTTCTGTGATTTTATCAGAGTCTTCTTGAGATAAAGGTTTATCAATTTCTAATTGATAAACCTTTTGAAATTCATGTTTTGGGTTTGTTAATTTTAAACACAAATCATTATCGTTCGATAAAATCATAATCCCTGTAGAGTGTCTATCTAATTTTCCAATAGGTGTTAAAATATACCTGCAAGCTTTAGCTAATAATCGCCCAACAGTTCGGTCTTTTAACGGATTGTCGGTTGCTGAACTGAAGTTTTTGGGTTTGTTAATTGCAAAATAAAATAAGTCTCCATGGGAAAGGGTGTCTCCTTCATATTTAACAACATCGGTAGGTTGTACTTTGTAACCCATTTCTGTGATTATACGACCATTTACGGTGATAGCGCCAATGGTGATTAATTCATCAGCATCTCTACGTGAACAAACTCCAGCGTGGGCTATGTATTTGTTTAAACGGATTGAACCGTCACCTATATTCCCTTCTTTCGAGTCTAATCTTTTTCTCGGCCCCCCACCTCGTCTTGTATCTTTTCCAAATCTTACCGCAGCTGGTTCAAAATTTCTTTTCTTACTTCCTCCGGTTTTCTTTTTATTCGCCATAACTCTTCAAAGATAGTGCTTATTAATAATAGGACACAAAACAAAAAAAGTGATTGAAATATCCTTTAGTCATTTTCAAGAAAAAATTATTTTCCAGCTAAAAACCGTACCTGAAATTGATTTTTAAAAAGTGAAAATGTTTGAGGCAAGCAAAATTGAAAAAATAAAATTGTTGAGGATAAGTTAAATTTAGTTTGTGGCTTTTTTAGGTTTGAAATACCAGAATTACTTTAAGAAGTTTATATTTCGTTTTAGCCCTTTTAGTTTGGTTCTCTTAACGGCACTTTTTGAAAAAACTTTTTTAAAACCTTCTTCAGTAATATTTACCCAATCTTTCTTTGTCATGAGTAATAAATCAGGATGTGGATCAAAGAGCGGTTGATTATGTGGACTCGAAAATTTATTCCAAGGACAAACATCCTGACAAATATCACAACCAAACATCCAATCGTTAAACTTTCCTTTTACGTCATTTGGAATAGCATCCTTAAGTTCAATTGTGAAGTAAGAAATACATTTTGATCCATCTACAACCATTGGTTCAGTGATCGCACTGGTAGGGCATTCATCTATGCAAGCCGTACAAGTTCCGCAATGATCAGTGGTGATATTATCAACAGGCAATTCTAAATCAAGAATTAATTGAGCTATAAAGTAAAAACTACCAGATTGCTTATTAATTAAGTTTCCATTTTTACCAACCCAACCTAATCCACTTTTTTTGGCCCAAGCTCTTTCTAAAATAGGAGCAGAATCAATAAACCCCCTTCCGGCTACTGCACCTATTTCGGTATTAATAAAATCTTGGAGTTGGTTTAGTTTTTTTCGAATTACTAAATGATAATCTGTTCCGTAAGCATATTTGGAGAGTTTATAACTATTTGGGTTTTGGGTTTCGGAAGGATAGTAATTAATCAAAAATGAAATAACTGTTTTGGCATCATTAATTAATAAACGAGGATCTAACCGTTTATCGAAATGATTCTCCATGTATTTCATTTCTCCGTGGCTATTGTTGTTCAGCCATTGTTCTAATCTTGGAGCGTCTTCTTCTAGAAAATCAGCTTTTGAAAAACCAATGAAGTCAAATCCTAATCGCTGAGCTTCATTTTTTATGAGTGCTTTATTTTTTTCAGCTAAACTCAAAACTGCATGTAAATAAAATCAGTTCCAGCGTTGAAGTTTCCGAACAGGAAAATACTTAGCGTAATAATAACGATGTAGGAGACGGAAGCTTTTTCCAATCTGCTAACGGATTCTAATCGTTTTTCAAATAAAAAGAAAAATAGTGTTAAACTGCCTAAGAGCAATAATCGGAATTGTTGTTCTAAATAACCCCCATTTCCCAATATAGCCATGACATCTGAAGTCCAAATAAAATTCCAACTTTCGCTAGAGAAAACTTGCTTTAAATAGTTTAGTGAGTTTCCCCAGTAGTTCGTTTTAAAAAATAAGTTGGCAAAACTAACTAACGATATGGTTAAAGTCCAACCTAGGAAATTGGGCAGTTTTATGTTTTTACGTTTTCCTAAGTATTCAATAATTAGGTAAAATGCATTTAATCCACCCCAAATAACAAACCCTACGTGTTTTCCATGCCATATGCCACTGAGCAAGAACGTAATGAGTATCCCAAAAACAGCAGATTTAACAGGTGATTTTCGCCATTTGAAAGTGAAATAGTAAAAGAAGTTTTGCGTAAACCAATCTATTAGTGAGATGTGTGTTTTTCGCCAATACTCAGAAATTGATTTTGAACGGATGGGTAGTTTAAAGTTTTCCTTGAGTTTTATGTTGAACAACCTTGCTACACCTAAGGCAATATCTGTGTAAGCACTAAAATTTAAATACATTTCGAGGGTGAAAATAAAGCAAGCAATAATGATTGTAATTGCTTTAAAATCGGATTCAGGATGTTCGAATACGGTATTACTGATTGTAGATAAATGATCAGCAATTACTAATTTTTTAAATAGGCCAAATAGAATTCTATTGATTCCGTAATAGATGTTATGTGAATTTAAGATTTGATTAGGATTTAAGGCTCTAATTTCCTTCGGTAATAAAATTGGGCCCGATATGAATTTTGCGAAAAAAGCATTCCCAAAAAGTAGTTCTCTAAATTCAAAACACTGAGGTTTACTTCTTACAGAAAGTAATAAAACTCCAATGTTTTGTAATCCATAATAGGATAAACCTAGTTTGAATAGAAGTATGTTTTCTAAAAAGTAATTAGCCAGTATTAAAACGCATAACTGTAGTAATATTCCTACCCATGCTTTTAGTTTGGAAAATTGACAGGCATATGTAATGAATGTTAGGGAGATTAATATAAGTCCAGCAATGGAACTCATCATGCATATAAATGCTAAAGAAATACCAGTTAGAACATCTTTTGGAGAAAAGGGGGATTTGTAAAAAGCTGTAAGGCCAATTGCAAATAATATTATATAAACTAACCATTCCAAGTTTCCAAAGTTAAGGAAAGAACTGCTAGTATTTAATTTGCTTTTTTATTGACTATACTTTTAATGAGCTCGCCTACATTTTCAAATTCCATTACTTCATAAAAGTCAAATATAATTTCAAATTTTTTTTCAATTTCTGCAATTAAGCCCATATGATTTAGGGAGTCCCAACTTTCTATATCTTCTGTAGTGGTTGTTTTGGAGATAGTAAGTGCTTCGTTTTTAAAAAAGGATTTAAAAACTTTTTCAAGTTGAATTGAAATATTTTGGTTTAGGTTCTCACTCATTTGTTAAAAGAAGTTAATACAAATACAAAAATACAATTAACATTCGTTTATGAATATAAGTAAGTCCTTTTATGAAAAAAGGACACATTTTTTCATAGTTATTTTTAGGTTTAATTAATTTACATTTTTCAGAGAAAGTTTAAATCCCGCTTCTTGAGAGCGGGATTTTTTGTTTTAAAAATTCAAGGTTTTTGAAATGCTTATTTATACGATTACTTGTTCTTTAACGAGCCAAATGGATAAATCCATTTATAATTCTATCTCGTAAACCTTCTAATCTGTTTTCACTAAGGATACATGTGTAATAGTAAACCCCACTGCTACAGTTGAGTTTTGTTAATTGATGTTTACCATCCCAATTAATATCCAATTTATTTGTTTGAAACACCTGTCTTCCCCAACGATTGTAGATTGCTAAATTCATTTCTTTTACATACTTGTGAGGAAACGGAGTTAGTAAATCATTTATTCCATCATCGTTCGGAGTGAAAATATTGGGTAAAGAATAATAAGGACAATTGTCAAAGCAAATTTCTTTATTGTCTTTTGATTGATTCCCTACTGAATCTGTTGCTGTGAATTTATAGCATCCCGCCACCTCAAGTCTTCCATTATCAACAAAAGAGGTGTCTGTCCAAGGTGTTGTGATTTCAGTTAATATATTATAATCATCTTCTGGAAATCTTTTAAAGTAAATTGTAATGCTTGATAAATCTGTGTTACAGTCTGATGTATCGCCATCCCAGTAAAAGCGATTTTCATCCGTATCGCAATTTGACTGCGTGAATACGGTTGGAACACAGGGAGGAATAATATCTTCAGGTGTTTCACATACTTCTTGTGAATTATTTAAAAGTGTAGAATCGTAGTTTTCAAAGCCACCTATCGTCATCACTTTATAGCAGTATTCAGTTCCGTTCGTAAGGTTCTTATCAGAGTACGAGTTGTTAAAAACAGTGTCGATAACCTCCCAAACACCCAATTGCGCCCTTAAAATTAGAACAGTGTCGTTTTGCCAAGGTGTTAAGTAGTTCCATGAAAGTTTCACCGTCTGATTTGCTGGCGCTGCTGTAAGAAATACCGAAGAGGCTGCTTCAGAGGATGAAAGTTCATTTTCTTGTCCGGTTACTTCTTCCAAAAGAGTTATGAGGTAATTATGTTGAAGAGTAGTATTGATATTTATATGAGAAAATGTTGTATCCGATAAATCATTACCTGTATAAATTAAAGAAGGGACGCCATTGATGACTTCATAGAGTTTGTAAAACAAGTTTTCTGAAGCATTCAGACTGTCAATATTTATAGGATTTTTCCATCGAATAAAAACCTCTCCGGTATTTTCGGTTGTTGTAATAACATCAACATTTAACGGAATTGGACTTGTTTCGATAGTTTGGCTGCAGGCTTCGTTACTAACAATACTTTCTGCTCCATCAGGGAAAAAGGCCACAATTCTGTAGCAGTAAAGATTACCTTCAATTAAGTTTTGATCAAAAAAGTTAGTTGAGTTTCTACCCGAGATAGTTGTTATTAATTGGTAATCAGTTCCACTTGGCATTCCTGTAACACAAGAGTCTGGTATTAAATTAGTCGAGTTTATTTTTCGGTAAACTTTATATCCACTAACCTCGGTGCAAATGTTTCTTTTCCAATTTACATCTATACCATTAACAGTTGCTTTTGTTGAAACTTCTTCTGTTTTTGGACCTAAAATCTTGATGTTTAAAGTTTGGATATCTAGTAATTGAACAACTTCATCATTATCTTGAGCTTTGAAATACACCGGGTAAGGGTTTTGTCTTACATGAGGACAACCTGTTATCCATTCAAATTCTCCAGATACCGAATCGATACCAATATTATTGTTGTCAAAAGTTGCTAAATCACCTTCAACTTCACTTAACGGACCCCCGGTTGCTGTTAAATTAATAACATCTAAAGAATCAGGGTCTTTGGCTTTTACAGTCAGCTTAATAGTCGTTCCTGCAACCACACAAAGATCTTTAATGGGATTCAAAATAGGTGGTTGATTGTTACAAGTTTTTACGCTGATTTGCATATCTCGAACCATCGAACCAATTAAAAAACCACCTCTGTATTCATTAACAAGAATAGCGAAATTAAACTCCCCTTCAAACGTTGGTTTATCCCATGTAACTGTCCCTGTTGTACTATTAATTGTTAAGCCAGCAGGGAATTCATATCCAGGTACAATTAGTCCACTTTCACCTCTTGGGTTAACTAATTCGTAAGCTAAACTATCTCCGTCCTCATCAAATGCTGATGGGTTATGTTGATATATAGCATCAACGCAAGCCTCATCAATAGGAGGATTTAAAAGAACAGGAGAGCCATTGGTTCCTAAAAAAGGGTTAATTATAATTTGCGACTCGATGTAAAAAGGGACACTAACCGAGTTGGGGATATTAATTATCCCATTGTTTCTGTTGGGATCTTCTAAACTAACAGCATAAGTTCCAGGTCCAGGATAAGTATGAATACTTGTATATTGATTTTTATTAATATCGGTAGAGATAAATTGAGGAAATCCAGGAGATCTTAACAAAGAATCTACAGCCCCGTCTCCCCAAGAAATTGTTAAAAAAGGACGATCGGCCTCTGTCTCAATTCGTGTATAGGTTGTTAAGGTAATTTCAAACTTATTAATTCCAATTTGTTTATACGATATTTCCCCAGCTCGATTGTGCGTGGCCGAAACCTTTAAAACAGTAAACATCAATAATATGGAAATAAAAATCCTCATGAATTTACAGTGGACAAAGGTCGTTTTAAAAATTTAGTTTCTAAGTTATGTAATTCAAATGAAGCTTTTTGGGAATAGTTTGGTAATTTCATTAAAAAATGCAGAATATGAAGATTATTGTTTCAAAAAAGGAGAATAAAAGTGCCGGTAAAATCTTTTTGTATAGTGACATTAAAAGTTTAAGATCAAAATGCACTAAAGAAGAATACCAGTTTTTGAAAAATGAATCTTCATCTAATGATGTAGTTGAGTTTGGAAATTATGACACTCGAAAAGTAATTATTTCCTCTAAGAAGAAGGCAATTGAATTTTTTAGAAAAACGGCGGCGAATTTAAATTTACAAGGTGATTTCGATTTACTTTATTTAGATGTATCTAAAACAAAAGCTATTGCATTTTTAGAAGGAGCATTATTAAACGACTATTCGTTTTTAAAATATAAGACTGATTGTAATTTAGATTTTGTTTCGATAAATGTTATTTCAACTGAAATTAAATCAACAGATTTAGCACAACTAGAAAACGTTATCGAAAGCGTTAATTCTGCTCGTGACTGGGTGAATGAGCCCGTTAATCAACTAACTACAGATAATTACCTTTCTCAAATAAAACAATTATCAAAAACTGGAGTTGAGGTAGACATATTTAGGAAGTCTAAATTAGAATCCCTAAATATGGGTGGTATACTAGGTGTGAATAAAGGTTCCAATGAAGAACCTGCTTTAGCAAAGTTAGAGTGGAAACCAAAAGGATATCACAACGATAAACCAATAGTTTTAATTGGAAAAGGGATCTTATTTGATACAGGAGGAATTAATATTAAAACAGGAAACTTCATGACAGATATGAAGGCTGATATGGGTGGGTCAGCTACTGTAGTAGCAACAATAAAAGCAATCGCAAGAAATAAATTACCACTTCATGTAATTGTTTTAACACCAATTACAGAAAATAGAATAAATGGAAATGAATTAGTTCCTGGTGATGTTATCACAATGCACAACGGAAAAACGGTTGAAGTTTTAAATACAGACGCTGAAGGGCGACTTGTTTTGGCTGATGCGTTAAGTTTTGCTAAAAAATTCAATCCTGAATTAGTAATCGATGTAGCGACTTTAACAGGGTCTGCATTTAGATTGACAGGTCATAATGGTGCTGTTGTTATGGGTACAAGTGATAAAAATATTCATCAGCTAAAAAAATCAAGTGCAACTACATTCGAAAGAATAATTGAGCTGCCAATGTGGGAAGAGTTTGAGGACACATTAAAAAGTAATGTTGCCGATTTAAATAACTTAGGATCAGGGGAAGGACAAGCGGTTTGTGCAGGGTTTTTCTTGAAAAATTTTGTTGATTACCCATGGATTCATTTGGATATTGCAGGTCCTGCTTTCATTCCTTCTGATAAGGATTATCATAAAAAAGGAGGGACCGGATTTGGCGTGAGGTTGCTGTATCAATTTTTAAAGGATAAATTTGACTTGAATTAAGACTAGACATGAGCGATAAATTAGATAAGATAAAAATAGGAATCACTCAAGGTGATGTTAACGGAGTTGGTTACGAAGTGATTTTAAAGGCATTTTCAGACAGTGTTATGCTTGATATTTGTACGCCAATAATATATGGGTCAAAGAAGTATAGCAACGAACACAAGAAGAATCTTAAAATGGATGAATTTTCATTTTTTGTAGTCAATAAAGCTGAAGATTCTAGAAATAATAAAGTGAATCTAATTGAATGTTGTGACGATAAAATAGATTTAAACATTGGTGAAGCTACGATTGCTTCTGGTAAAGCTGCTTTCCAGTCCTTGGACACTGCTGTTAAAGATTTAATGGACGGTAAAATAGATGCTCTTGTTACTGCGCCAATTAATAAAAAAAATATTCAAAGCGATAACTTTGACTTCCCTGGTCATACAGAGTTTTTAGGACAAAAAGATGGCGATACAAAAGGGTTAATGTTTATGATTTCCGAAAAGTTAAAAGTAGGAGTCGTAACAGGGCATATTCCCTTAAAAGAGGTAGCATCAGCAATTTCTGAAGAAAGTATACTGAAGAAATTAAAAGTAATGAGCAATTCATTGAAAATAGATTTTAGTATTTCTAAACCAAAAATTGCTGTGCTTGGATTAAACCCTCATGCCGGTGATAACGGTTTACTTGGTGTTGAAGAGCAAGAAGTTATTAATGAAGCCGTTAAGAAGGCTGGGGATAATGGCGTTTTTGCTCACGGACCATTTCCTGCTGATGGATTTTTCGGATCAGCTCAATATTTAAAATACGATGGTGTTTTAGCAATGTATCATGATCAAGGTTTGATTCCTTTTAAATCGTTAAGTTTTGGAGAAGGAGTGAATTTTACAGCTGGACTTTCATTTGTAAGAACATCTCCTGATCATGGGACTGGTTATGATATTGCTGGTGAAGACAAAGCAGATCCAGCATCGATGAGACAAGCAGTTTACGCAGCAATTGATATTTGTAAAAATCGGCGAATGAATAAAGGCTTATTAGCAAATGCTTTAAAACCGGGGAAAGTAAAGGAGCCCTTTAAAAAAGGTAGATCTTCAAATGATACAAGAAAACCAAGAAGAGAGCCAAGAAAGGATAATTTAAGACCGAAACCTAGACCGAAACCAGCAGTTGAACAAGAAGCTAAAGTTGATCTTGAAGTCAAACCTACTGAAATAGCGAAGGAAATACCAAAAGATGGACCGAAAGATATTACGACCGAAACACCGAATGAAGAATAAAATCATAAAGTTCTGCTTTGATAAAACTTTATGTTGTAACTTTGTAGGCTCTTAATTTTTGGAGAAATGGAATTTGATAAATTTGTAATCGGTTTCGAGGCGCTTGAGTTAGGGGAGTACAACTATAATTTTTTAGTTGACAATGCGTTCTTTAACGAATTAGAGTACGCTGAAATTCAAGGAGGGGAAGTGATTGTTGGTGCGGTTTTGAAGAAGTCAGAACGTTTAAGCCAAATGGAACTAAACTTTGAAGGAAAGGTTGCAGTGCCTTGCGATCGTTGTGGTGAGGACGTTACACTGCCAGTGAGCTTTTCGGAGTCACTGATTGTGAAGGTTGGAACTGAAGACAATGAGGACGATGGTTTGTTAATTCTTGGAGAGAATGATATTGAATTTGATATTAGACATTATTTATATGAAAGTATAAGCTTGAGTTTACCAATTAGAAGAATACATTCTGAGGATGAAGATGATGAAGGTTGTGATGAAGCAATTTTATCAATGCTAAATCAGGATAACAAAAATGATAACGACAAAGATGACATCGACCCAAGGTGGGCGGCGTTAAAAAATTTAAAATAAGAATTTAATTAAAGTATACACAAAATGGCGCATCCTAAACGAAAGATTAGTAAAACAAGAAGAGATAAAAGAAGAACACATTACAAGGCTTCTGCTCCACAAGTGGCTATATGTCCAACTACTGGAGAAACTCATTTGTATCATAGGGCTCACTGGCACGAAGGAAAACTTTATTACAAGGGGCAAGTTGTAATGGAAAAAGAAGCATCCTGATAATTTATAGTTCTGTAAAACTATAAACTAGTAGATGAGAATTGGTATAGATATTATGGGTGGCGATTTCGGCCCAAAAACGACTACCGAAGGTGCAATTTTAGCACAAAAGGAGTTAAATAACGTAGAATTAGTTCTTATAGGGGACGAAACCAAAATCCTTCCTGTACTGGAAGATAAAGGTGCCAATAAGAATTCTTTTTCTATTGTTCATACTACTGAGTTTATCGGTATGGGTGAACATCCTATTAAAGCATTTAAAAAGAAGCCTAAATCATCTATTGGTTTGGGCTTTCAGCTTTTATCTAATGGAGAAATCCAAGGTTTTGCTGGGGCTGGTAACACGGGAGCCATGATGATTGGTTCAATGTATACTGTTCAAACAATCCCAGGGATTATTCGGCCTTCTATCGCTTCGGTTTTACCGAAGGAAAACGGAGGTGTAAATCTTATTTTAGATGTTGGTGTAAATGCTGATTGTAAACCTGACGTTTTATATCAATTTGGTATTGTTGGATCATTGTACGCTAAATACGTTCTTGGAATTGAAACGCCACGAGTTAGCTTGTTAAATATTGGAGAGGAACCTGAAAAGGGAAATTTACTTTCACAAGCAACTTATAACTTAATGAAAGATTCGAAAGATTTTAATTTTGTTGGTAATATCGAAGGTAGAGATGTTTTTAATGATGGATGTGATGTTATTGTGTGCGATGGTTTTACAGGTAATGTAGTTATTAAAGAGGCCGAAGCTTTTTATCATTTGATGAAAAGAAGAGGTGTGTTAGATGATTATTTTAGTAGGTTTAACTATGAGATATATGGTGGAAGTCCTATATTGGGGATTAATTCAAATGTTGTAGTTGGTCACGGCATATCAAATGACGTCGCGATTAAAAATATGATTAAATTAACGGCAGAAATTGCGAAAGCAAATCTGTCTAACAAGATAAAAGAAGCATTTAAGTAATATGAGTACTATAAACGCTGCAATAACTTGTGTTGGAGGTTACTTACCAGAGTATGTAATGACCAATTCAGAGTTAGAAAAAATTGTTGATACTACCGATGAGTGGATCACATCCCGAACTGGTATAAAGGAACGAAGAGTCCTTAAAGGTGAAGGAAAAGCAACCTCCGATATGGGGGCTGAAGTAGTTAAACAAATCTGTGAAAAAAGAGGAATTTCTCCTGAGGAGATAGACTTGGTTCTAGTAGCAACTGTTACACCTGATATGCCTTTCCCATCTACAGCAAATATTATTTGTGATAAAGTAGGTGCAACAAACGCATGGGGATATGATTTAAGCGCTGCTTGTTCAGGGTTTTTATATGCATTGGTTACAGGACAAAGATTTATCGAAAGTGGAGCTTATAAAAAAGTAGTAATCGTTGGTGCCGATAAAATGTCGAGCATAATTGATTATGAAGATAGAACAACGTGCATTATCTTTGGAGACGGTGCAGGCGGTGTTTTATTAGAGCCTACTAAAGAAGAAGTTGGGATTGTTGATTCTGTTTTAAAGAGTGATGGTTCTGGGAGAGAATTCCTAAATATCAAAGCTGGTGGTTCACACAAACCTGCTAGTTTAGAAACGCTTAAGAATAAAGAACATTTTGTTTACCAAGAAGGTAAGTCGGTATTTAAATTTGCGGTTACAAATATGGCTGATGTTTCAGCTGAAATTTTAAAGCGTAATAATCTAACTGGTGAAGATGTTGATTGGTTGGTTCCGCATCAAGCGAACTTAAGAATCATTGAGGCAACAAGAGCAAGAGTTGGTATTCCTAAAGAAAAAGTAATGATTAATATCCAAAAGTATGGAAACACTACTGCTGGAACATTACCACTTTGTTTATGGGATTGGGAAAGAGAATTAAAAAAAGGAGATAATTTAATATTAGCTGCCTTTGGTGGTGGATTCACATGGGGATCTATTTATTTAAAATGGGCGTATAACTCATAAAAATTTTAAGAACGAAAAATCTTTTTGTTATGAAAGTAAATGAAATTCAAGACTTAATTAAGTTCGTTTCAAAGTCTGGTGTTAGCGAGGTTAACTTAGAAACTAAAGAAGTTAAGTTAACCATTAAAAATGATGGTGTTAAAAAAGGAAAAGGTGGTGAAGCACAAATTCTTCAAGTTCCTGTGCAACAAATGATGCCACAGCAAATGCAAGCAGCTCCAATTGCTGCAGCTCCAATTGCTGCAACTCCAGTTGCCGCTGCTCCGGTTACTGAAGCGCCTGCTCCGGTTATTGAAGCACCTACAGTTGCTGATGATACTTCAAAATACATTGAAGTTAAATCTCCAATGATTGGTACTTTTTACCGTAGACCTTCTCCAGACAAGAAAAACTTTGTTGAAGTTGGTTCTGAGATTAAAACAGGAGATGTTATTTGTATCATTGAGGCAATGAAGTTATTTAACGAAATCGAAGCGGAAGTTACAGGTAAAGTTGTTAAGATTTTTGTTGACGATTCAACTCCAGTTGAATATGATCAACTCTTATTCTTAGTCGACCCTAGCTAATCAAAAGAACTGATTAAATTATTTGTTTCAAAAATCATTTGTCAACTCTAAACGGAGTCTAAGGATTCAGTTTAAAAATCTGATTATGTTTAAAAAAATATTAATTGCCAACCGTGGTGAAATTGCTTTACGTATTATTCGTACTTGTAAAGAGATGGGAATTAAAACGGTTGCTGTATACTCTACAGCAGATAAAGATAGTTTACATGTAAGATTTGCAGATGAGGCAATCTGTATAGGACCACCTCCATCAAACGAATCCTATTTAGATATTCCAAGAATTATATCAGCAGCAGAAATTACTAATGCTGATGCAATTCACCCGGGATATGGATTCCTTTCTGAAAATTCAAAATTCTCAGGAATTTGTGCAGAAAATGGTATTAAGTTTATCGGTGCTACTCCTGATCAAATTGATGGAATGGGAAATAAAGCCCAAGCTAAAATTACAATGGAAAAAGCGGGTGTGCCTTGCGTGCCTGGTTCCAAAGGATTGATAAAGGATTTAGCTGATGCGAAGAAAACAGCAAAAAAAATTGGCTATCCAGTAATGGTCAAAGCTTCTGCAGGTGGTGGAGGTAAAGGGATGAGAATGATTCCTTCTGAAGATCAATTGGAAGAATTGTTAGATAGCGCTAAGCGTGAATCAGCTGCTTCTTTTGGAAATGATGACATGTATATGGAGAAGTTTATTGAAGAGCCTCGTCATGTTGAAATTCAAATTATTGGTGATCAAACAGGAAACGCATGTCACCTGTCAGAAAGAGACTGTTCCGTTCAAAGACGTCACCAAAAATTAGTTGAAGAAGTACCATCTCCTTTTATGACAAAGAAGTTAAGAGAGAAAATGGGTGAAGCAGCAATTAAGGCTTCTAAGGCTGTTAAGTACGAAGGTGCTGGTACAGTAGAATTCTTAGTGGATAAGCACAGAAATTTCTTTTTTATGGAAATGAACACACGTATTCAAGTTGAGCACTGTGTTACTGAAGAAGTTGTTGGATTTGATTTAATTAGAGAGCAGATTAAAGTTGCTGCTGGGTTTAAAATATCAGGTAAGAACTATTTACCTCAATTGCATGCAATTGAATGTAGAATCAACGCTGAAGACCCTTTAAATAACTTCAGACCATCGCCAGGGAAAATTGTAAACTTCCACGCTCCAGGTGGACATGGAATCAGATTAGATACGCACGTTTATTCAGGTTATTCAATTCCTCCTAACTACGATTCAATGATTGCAAAGTTAATTTCTGTTGCTCAAACAAGAGAAGAAGCTATCGCAAAAATGAAAAGAGCGTTAGATGAGTTTATAATTGAAGGGATTAAAACTACAATTCCTTTCCATTTAAAACTAATGGAAGACCCAACTTTTATTACAACAGGAGTAACAACTAAATTCTTAGAAGTTACTGAGTTTGATTATTCGGATATGAAGTAGTAATTAGAATACTAT
This sequence comes from Flavobacteriales bacterium, assembly GCA_029251005.1. GTDB lineage: Bacteria > Bacteroidota > Bacteroidia > Flavobacteriales_C. Next base: position 36,937 of record JAQXEE010000141.1, read on the forward strand.
TATTTTAAAAGCGACCAATGAGAAACCATTCGTCGTTTTTTTTTGTCTGAATTTTAGTGTTATAAAACGTATTAAAAGTAACATTGTCGGTTAGAATTATAGTTATAATAACAGAGTGTGTAAAATATTTCCAATATTCGAATGATGTCAATAATTACGATGAAATCCAATTATTGGTTTTTTTTCAATCTGAAAAAACAGCTCGTAAAGTAGCATAATAACTGCCTGCTGAATTGCAGGCATAATTAAGGCAAAAGTTAATAATCAGAATTCAATATCATATATTTGATCCATTAACAAAGAGTGAATTCTTTAAATAAAACATTAGGGAAAACCTTGCTCCATAAAATCGTAAAAACAAAATTAACTTTCTTAATTTAATTAAAATGATTGAAACTTCTTGTGTTGGTATAAAAAGTGAAAATGTTATATAATTAAACTTGAAACTGTATATAATTATAACGTAAATCGAATACTGATTCCACCTTTAGATGTTGAACTCGGAAATGAGCTTTCAATATAAGGATTATTGATAGTTTGGTCGTAGAAAGCTCTTGCTGTTACTTTTTCACTTACTTTATAATCTCCTGATACTTTTATTGAAGTTACTAAACCTCCACTTAAAGTTTGACCTGATTCGTCTATTTGAAGTAAAGTTAGACTTGTACTTTTTAATGAAACATCTAACCTTAAATTTAAATCTGATTTTAATTTCCTCCCTTTAATTTCAACATTTGGAATGACCAAATCTTTAATGGTATAACCACCTCCAACAACGAAGTCCCATGTATTGTTTTCTGTTACTGAGGACCCACCAATTGATAAACCTACAGTTCTTGCTTTTTTAACCTCTAGTTTTGCAAGAATCGAATTTTTAAATTTCATATCTACTTTTACTAGTGGACTAAAAGATTCAGTTATCGAAATTTTGAATTGCGTATAATCGATATTTGATTCAAAGTCTCCTAAATCAGTTAGTTGACCGGTTCCATCAAATGTTAAATCATTTCGAACACTATTCATACTTAACGTGCTTTTATAACTGTGAGATAAAGCTATAGATCTAAAATGCTTTTTAAAGAACGCTATGTTTTTAAGTCCATTATAGGTAAACCTCCAATCAGGAATTGGAATAGAGGGAAAAAAACCACTTGTAGAGCTTGGAGTACTAAGGTTAGGTAATTTGATGTTAGCAGCGTTTTTACCCTGATAGGCAGAAAGAAAAGAATAGAGGAGAACTTCTTCTTGTTTTTGGCTATAACCTTCAGGGAACGAAGTAGAAGAGTTTGTTAGGCCACTCCAATTAATATTTTGAGCAGCTAAGCGATCTGCAATTATTTTTCGGTTGTTTAACATTTGCTTGTAAGCGCCTGACCCTTTATGACGAGTGTTTTTAGTAAATGCAGTTCTAAAGGTGTTTGATGAGATGGAAAATTCTTGAACTTTCTGTCTTGAGTTTTCAGTATATCCTTTTGTTGTTGAATTGTCTATTTGGTAAAAGAAATTATCATTTGTCGTTAAACTACGTGTTCCGGTAAGGTTTACTCTAAATTGTTTGAAAGGTTCTAAGGTAGCTCTAGTATTTAAAGTTTGTTTATTTGTTTTTGCGACCTGTTGTGAAATAAGGTGACTGTTTGTGTTAAACCAATTGTTTTTAATTCCTTTTTCCAAGATATCATCTTGAGATCCAAATGCGAATTTATAACCTGGTGCCATTTGACGATCAAGATCCATTCCCATGATTTGTGTTTCTCCCATAAATCCTGGAAGGAATGTACCGCTGTTTTCATTATAATTAATTGATGCGTTTCTAACCATCATTAAAGCTCTTATGGCTGATTCAAGCGCATCTTTGGATGTGATGGTTACTTTTTTAGTTTTGCTTGAATCAATAGTCGTTTTTTTCTTCCGTTTTCTATTTAATTTTTTAAGGTAATCGGATTTGTTATATAAACTAACAAAGTTTAATTGAGCGCTTATTTGTTTCGTGTTATTATTGGATACGCTATGCCCGATTGAATCTACAAAAGCAGGGTTAGTAGCTTGCCAGTCGAATTTCCCAGTGTATTTAGCATTCGAGGTAATCCAACTTGTTAATGGGAATTTATTAATTGGGATTCGATAATTAGCATTGAAATTTTGAGTGTATAAAGTATTACGACCTAATGTTTGAATGTTTTTCCAAATTGAATCTTTTTCAGTTTGCTCATCAATAGCTCCAAAAGGTTCATCAATAATAGCTTTATTACTAGCGTTATAGGATAGTTTTAAGGTTTTAGTTAAATCCCATTTCATAGTATAGTCTCTATTGAAATACCAGTTTTTATTATATGTAGGAATAATAAGAAGATCAGCGTTTGAAACGTTTCTTATTTTACGTTCACTAAACATTCTTGACATGTTGGTTTTAATTCCAACTTGTTTTGGAACATATTGAAAGTTGAAATCACGATAAAGAGTAAGGTATTTCGATCGCTTTAACTTGGTCATTTTTTTACGATAATTAATTTTATCTTTTTTAAGATTAGATATCTGAGTTTGAATTAATCTAGTCGCTTTTGCAGAATTTTTAATTGAGCGTAAAGCTTTCAATGAATCCTGTAATTGTTTTGTTTCTGCAGTAATTTTAGCAAGATGTTTTTTCTCTATTGAAACAATAAATGGTGTTTTTTTAAATGGTTTAATTGATTTTGGGCGGTGCGTAAAGTTGTAATTTAGCCCACCGTTGTAATTTTTGATAAGATCGATTTCGGTATTTACATCCTGTTTTTTATTTTCGTTATAGGCAAATGTTGCGTCTAGATTAGAAACGTCGTAAAAGTGCTTTTTCTTTGATCCTTTTTTAATTTTTTTAACGTTGGAGAAGTTTAAACTTTTACTGGTTTGTTTTTCGGGAGTAACCTTGTTTAAGTAAGATTTATAATCCCCATTGTCTAAATTTTTTATTTGAATATCCGTATCTAACGGATTATATTTCTGATCTTTTCTTATTTGATTGTAACTCATGTAAACGGGAAGAGAAATCCCATAATTTTCAGGAAAAAATTTACCTGCTTGAAAGTTACCTGTAGCATCAATATTACGAACAGTTTCTCGTTGTCGTTCACTTACCTTCTGGTCAATAGCTCCCCAACCTGGTGTGCTGTATCCACCCGCTAAAGATATGTTACCTAAATCAGCTAATTTCATATTAACACTAGCTGTTGATGCCCAACCACCTGTTTTGTCAAAACCAGAAAGCCTTAATTCATTTACCCAAACCTCTGCACACCTTGTTTCTCCTGATTCACTATTGTTTCTAACCCCAATCATCATAGAGGTAATATTAGCCATACTTGGAGAACCTTTAACGTAGGCTGTATTTTCACCGTCGGCAATTGAAAATCGATCAACGCTTGATGCCGATAGTTCATTTCTTTTTGCTTTTAATCCTGCAAACACAACTTCGTAATCAAAATCCATTCGATTGTCGGCGTCCCAAATAGCTTCTCGTTTTTGTTCATCACCAGATGGAAGAGTTATTGGATCTGTAAATGTTAACGGGATTTCATATTCATAATAATTCTCTGTGTAATCTGACCCCATTCTGATGAAGGCGGATATGTTCATGTCTTCCCTAGTTGTTGCTGAATTGTCCGCTTGTTCAGCATGAATATCCATTTGTATTTTTTTGTATGATAATAAATCTAAACTTACAGTTTTATACATACCCCTTGCGTCTCCTCCGTCAAGATTACAAATTTGAATTTGCATTGCCTGCTCGTTTTCGTTCGCTTGAGATCCTAAGTTAAATTGTCTTTGTGTATTAGGGGGTAGCATGTAAGGGATAGGTTCTTTTTTAGAATCTTCTTCTAGGTTTACTGCTCCGACATTAAATATTGGAGTTGTCGCGGGAATGCTGCTCTCATCCGACAAATCATTTTCATATTTACGCCAATCACTCCTTATTAAGTCCAATGATCCAAACCTTAAAACAACAGGAGCCTTCCAGCCTTTTAACATTAATCTAATAAAACGAATAGATTGAAAACCTTCAATATTTCCTACTATATTTTTATCAGGATCTTTTATTGGAATACGGAAGTTGTACCAGTTTACTTTTTTGTTTGAGCCTGAAACTGTCACAGGCACTTTTTGCACTAAATAATTACTTCCAATATCTTCTTGTTCAAGGTCATCAGGACGCATACTTAATTTGTATTCATAATAACTTTCACCTTCACTTAATGTATTATCCCTATTTAAATCCTCAATGTCGGGGAGTGTTGTTGCTGTGCTTACGTAATCCAATCCTGTGCTTTCTTGTGTTGGTGAATTACCATCTGTACCGTTGAAATTTTTGTATCGCTCAATAATGTTTGCTTCTCGAGCATCTAAATCAGTACTTCTAAAATATTCATAATTATCAGCCGCAGGATCAACTCCAATATCATCAGGCAGAGTTCCATCGAAATAATCAATGTAGCTGCTAAATAATTTAAATTCATCTCTGTCACCCATTCCGTCAAAACCAACATCCTGCTGTTCTCGAGCGCTAGCGTCGTTATCAAATGCATTTACAAGATTAATTCGGTTAGAAACAAAACCCCAACTTGTTGTATCAACATCAACGTTTGGGTCATTTGGTGTAGGCAAACCGTTCTCAAATGCTTTTCTACCGTCTCTTAAAATATCTTCTGATATATTTCCAATCTGAACATACACATCACCCCCATCATTGGTTCCGTTAAAAGCATCTTTATCTGAAATTGAAGATGGGTCTTCAGAGAACGGATCCATCACCCAGAACTCTATGAACTCAATATTTTGACTTGCAAAATCAACGTAGTCGATTTTACGCATAATCCCACCCCAACGAGTTTCGGGACTAAATAATTCACCTGTTGTTTTATCAATCCCTTGAGAAATTCCAGGTGTACCAGAGGTGTCATAATTATAAGGGCCTCTTTCATTGGGGAAGAATGCCAAATCTAATGTTTGAAGTGTTGGTGGTTGACCTACTGCTAAACTTTTTTGAGGATAAATTTCGCTTTGAAGAACTACTCTTTGAAATAAGTTTTCTTGGATAGCATCATTCCCTGCTATATGGCTAGGCGTGTTTGCACCGTTGTCGTCACCAAAAATAGGATCAATATTATACCACGCAAACTTTGCTCTGTTAAAACCATAAGTAATATCGTTAATTAAATCACCTTCTGGCCACTTGGTATTTCCTTGAGGAGTAGAAGCGAGTGTCCAAGCAACTCTATTTCGAATATCGATTCCAGTTTGACCAGCTTCAAAATCATCAATAAAGGAAACCGCTTCACCATCGTTTTCGATAGCATTTGGCGACCCTGGGATTAGCTGTGCAAACTCACCTTTTACTTCAATAGAAGACTTTGCTTTGGTGTTAATAAATGGAATTTTATCCACTAATTTAGTTAAGTATTCCGAATCGGTTTTGTAATCAGAATTCACACCCCACATTGTGTTTTTTATGGGTTCTTCACCTTGATTTACTTTTTGGGTAAGTGGACGCTCTGTTAAATTCATAATTGTAGCACCAACGTGAAAGTCTTTATTGATTTCGTAATCTAAATGAGTTCCGAATAATGTTTTACTCATGATACTAAACATAGAGTTACTCTCAACATTAACCCTAATAGGTGTATTTGAATTTAAGATTGATTGATCCAATATAGTTACTTGTCCCATGTTATAATCCACTCTGAAATCAGTCCCTTCCGTTAATTTTCTTCCTCCTGCTGTAACTGTTACGGCTCCTTTTGGAATACTAAAAGAGTTAAGATTAATCACTGAGCTTTTGGATGAATATTGGGCATAAATTTGAAACCTATTATTGGTAGGGAATTCGTTTTTTGCCCTGAATTTACTGACGTGATATAATGAATCAAAAGCATATTGATCTGCTAGTGTGTTATCATTTATCTCCTCTCTTAGCTTTTTTCCGAAAGGCTCAAGAACAGGGAAATAAATTTTACCATTTTGGATTCGAATAGTTTGCCCGTCAATAATGTCATATTTACCATCTGGTTGTAAATTCTGCACTTGATCAAGTCGATCTAAATCTAAAATTTCTAACCATCTTTTATTCTTTACATTGATGTTAGCTGTTGAGGCGTTGAAATAATTTATATCGTTATTGGTAGATGGATCACGATAGCGAATATCAATTTCTAAAGTACTGGCATCAACACCATAAGTACCTAACGAATAAACGTTTTTCATCATTAAATCCCAAAGTGGAATGTTAACATTGTTTACTTGTGTAGACTTTAGTAATTTAAGGTATATTGATGATTGTACATCTGGAACTTCATCCGAAAATTCACCAACTTGAAAAACATCATTACTTCCTCGAACTGTATATTGAAAGGCTAATGCTAAAACTTCGTCGTCTTCCATTTTTCTATTCAAAGAAATGTACCCTAATTGAGGGTGTATAAAATATTCAGCAGCATTTAATTTTCGAGCATTTTCAATTTTATTAAAGTGTAATCCTGCTGAGTAGTTATAGTTACCATCTGTTCTAATTAATTCTCCTGATGCAGATGTGTACTGTCTTACATCGTCATTGTCAACAAGCCCTGAGTATAAATTATTACTCGAATTATCAGGGTAAACTTGACTTAAAGTGGGTGTTATAGTTGGGTCATAAGTAGTTCGTTCACCTAAATCCATAAATCCAATAACATTTCTAGCTCCAGTGTTTGCGCTAATTCCAACGTTGGTTACCCAAACTTCAACTTTTGTAATATTTACAGCCGAGTTGATGATTGGTGGATTTGATAGGCCACTGTTGTAATTATCCGCAAAATATTGAGAAAGGAAAAAGTGTCGATTGTCTTCGTATTCATCTGCTTTAATAAATACTTCTTTTGTTTGAACTCCGCCGCTTAATTCGATTGTTTTCGATTCTGATTTTTGTTGAGATAAAACTGTAGCAACCTTTAGCTTACCAAATTGCAAATCTGTTTTAATTCCAAATAAACTCTGACTACCTTGTATAAGGGAGGAGTTAAGTGGCATGCTAACATTACCTAATTCAATATTTTTAATAATTTGATCCTCTTTCCCACCAAATTGTAGTTTCATTTCGTTTTCAAAATCGAATGAGGCTTCCGTATTGTAATTTGTTCCTAATTCTAATTTATCTCCAATTTTCCCAGTAACGTTTAATTGAATTTTTTCATCAAAATCAAAACTTGTTACTCTTTGGCTTTGAACCCTAATAATTGGATTTTCGGTTTTAGTAGAGGTAACACCAAAAATTAATTCAGCAGATCCCTGAGGTTTTATTTCTATTTTATTACTTCCAAAAATAGATTCAAATGCGTCTCCAGGAATTCTAACATTATCTAAAATTCCGTTATCAGACGAACTACCAGAGTTTTCTTTTTTTTTTTGATTCCAGTACTCTTTTTCGGCTTGCTTGTTTTGATTTTCCCAGAAATCATCAAAATCTTGATTATCTGAGGGGCGGTATTCATTGTCACCTATGGTTTCAACAATTTTGTATTGATTTGTAATAGGATCGTAAACAACTTTTGTCTCAACGTTACTAGGATCTTTTAAATCGATAGAAGGTGCATTGTCATCCTTTCCTAAGTTAAAAGGAAGTTTCAACGAATCGGGAGCTTGAGCAAAACTTAGTAGATTGCAAAATACTATCGAAAGAGCGATGATATATTTATTAATGTTAAATTTTAAATTCAAGTTAAAGATTTTTCAATGCTTCTTTAATTAATCCTTCAACACCTAAGTCTGGTTGAGATTTTAAAACGTTATTTAATACTTTATCCACCGAGTTTTTGGTGAATCCTAATGCCAATAGTGCTGATAACGACTCATCTCTTGAGCTATTGTTAGAAAATGTTAAAATATTTTGTTCAAGTCCTTCAATCTTACCTAATTTATCCTTTAAATCAACAATAATTCTTTGTGCAGATTTAGCTCCAATACCTTTAATACTTTTTAAGGTGTCAACATCACCGGTGACAATCGCAGCAGTGATTTCATCGGAACTTAAGCTAGATAGCATAACTCTAGCAGTACTTGCTCCAACGCCGCTAACCGATATTAATTTCCGGAAGATTTCACGTTCACTTTTTTCTGCAAAACCGTACAATGTATGTGCATCTTCTTTAATGGACAAATGCGTGTAAAGCGTACAGTTTTCTTCGTTTGATATTTTGGAAAAAGTAACCAGTGAAATATTTAAAAAATATCCAACACCGCCGGCATCAATAACAGCATGAGTAGGTGATTTTTCAGTTAACCTCCCTTTAATATGATGAATCATTATTTATTTTGTTTTACTTGTGCATCCACAACTGCTAAAGAAGTCATGTTTACGATTTCACGAACGCTCGCACCTAATTGCATGATGTGAACAGATTTATTCATTCCTAATAAAACAGGTCCGATAACTTCAAGTTCACCCATTTCTTGCAATAATTTGTATGAAATATTCCCAGATGAAAGATCTGGGAATACTAATGTATTCGCTCCTTTATCGCCTAGTTTTGAGAATGGAAATTGTTCGTTTAATAATTTAGGATTTATAGCGAAATTTGCTTGGACATCACCATCAACAATAATTTCAGGATGGTCATTGTGTAAAATTTCAACAGCTTTTCTTACGACCTCTGGATTACCTCCATCAACAGATCCGAAATTAGAATAACTTAACATCGCAATTCTTGGTTCGATATTGAATTCCTTTACAGCATTATGTGTTAATAAAGCTATATCTACTAAGTCCTCAGCTGATGGGTTTTGATTAATTGTAGTATCAGCAAAGAAATAAGGGCCATTGTTTTTTGTTAAAACAACATACATACCTGCAACTGTACCAATTGTTTTATCAACTCCAATTGTTTGTAAAGAAGGACGAATAGAATCTTTATATTTTCGAGTAACTCCAGTAATTAATGCATCAGCCTCACCACTTTCAACCATGATACTTCCAAAATAATTACGACTACGCATTATTTTTTCTGCTTCATATTCGGTTACACCTCTACGGTTTCTTTTTTGAAATAAAATTGCACCGTATTTTTTCCTTCTAGCTTTTGCCTCCTCAGAGCGTGTGTCAATAATTTCAACACCTTCAAGATCCAATTGATATTCTTCAATTAAATCAGTAATGTTAGTTTTGTTTCCTAATAAAATTGGTTGACAAACACCTTCGTCATGCACTAGTTGCGCAGCTTTTAATACTTTGTAGTTATCCGCTTCAGCAAAAACAACACGTTTAGGGTTTTGTTTAGCACGTAGCGTAACTTGTTGCATTACAGTGCTGTTGTACCCCATTCTGCTAATTAAGTCTTGTTTGTATTTTTCCCAATCGGTGATTGGGTTTTTGGCAACACCTGAATCCATTGCGGCTTTAGCAACTGCAGGAGCTACAATAGAAATTAATCGTTGATCCGTTGGTTTAGGAATAATATATTCTTTTCCAAAAACTAAGTTTTTAAGGTTGTAAGCCTTACTAACTTCTTCAGGAACAGTTTCTTTCGTTAATGCAGCAATTGCTCTTACGGCAGCTATTTTCATTTCTTCGTTAATAGTTGTTGCTCTAACGTCCATTGCACCTCTAAAAATGAATGGAAAACCAATAACGTTATTAACCTGGTTAGGATGATCGGATCGCCCAGTTGCCATGATAATATCTTTACGAGAAGCCATTGCTACTTCGTAAGCGATCTCTGGATTTGGATTTGCACAAGCAAATACAATTGGATTGGCTGCCATAGACTGAACCATTTCTCCACTTAAAATATTACCTTTCGATAATCCTAAAAATACATCTGCTCCTTTGATTGCTTCGGATAAAGTTGAAGGTTCAACTTCATTGGCAAAAAATGCTTTTTGTTTTGTTAAGTTTCCTCTCGAGGGTTTGATAACCCCTTTAGAATCTAGCATCATGATGTTTTTCACATCAGCACCTAATGCAACGTAAAGTTTAGCGCAGCTAACAGCTGAAGCACCAGCTCCGTTGACTACAATTTTTATTTCATTTATTTTTTTACCTGCGATTTCCAATGCATTGATTAATCCTGCAGTTGTAATAATGGCAGTACCATGCTGATCGTCGTGCATGATTGGAATATCTAACTCTTCTTTTAACCTTCTCTCGATCTCAAAACACTCTGGTGCTTTAATGTCTTCTAAATTAATTCCTCCGAAAGTAGGAGAGATAGCCTTTACAGTATCAATAAATCGATCAACATCATTTGCATCAACTTCTATGTCGAAACAATCTAAGTCAGCAAATATTTTAAATAAAAGCCCTTTTCCTTCCATTACTGGTTTGGAGGCTTCTGGTCCAATATCTCCTAACCCTAAAACAGCTGTGCCGTTTGAAATTACAGCTACTAAGTTTCCTTTTGCAGTGTATTTGTATACGTCATCTTTGTTTTCAGCAATTTCTAAACAAGGGTCAGCAACACCTGGAGAATATGCTAATGATAAATCTCTTTGAGTACTGTATGGTTTGGTTGGAACTACCTCAATTTTTCCAGGTTTTCCTTGAGAATGGTAATCTAAGGCATCTTGTTTTCTAAGTTTGGCCATTTTTGTTGTTTAAAATGTGCTTATGTTGTTCCTTATAGCTAGGATAAATCGCACAAAAGTAATGAATATTATTAAGAAAACACCTCGTTTTTAAGCCCGAAAACAGTACAAAATCTATTGATTTTCATATTTTGTACTTATGAAAAAGATTGTGGTTTTATCAGGTGCTGGAATTAGTGCTGAAAGTGGGATTTCTACTTTTAGAGATAGCAACGGTTTATGGGAGAATCACCGCATTGAAGATGTTGCCACACCTGAGGGTTGG
>JAQXEE010000148.1 GCA_029251005.1 Flavobacteriales bacterium
TTCTCTAAAAGAAATTTATGACCTATTTTTAATAAATAGTTAAGGAGTTAATTGCTTTTTAACATAGAAGACAATTACCTTTTCAATTAAAGACTGTCACCGGTTTAGAGGGATTCAAGGGAAGTAAAACGTTTGGTAACACAAAAATAAAAAGCAATTGCTTCTATCTTTTTATTAACTTTATCAAGGCTCAAGCGTCCCTCGAATTCCGACAGGTTTTCTTCGAAAACTGTCCTCAAGCAAAAGACTTTTATTTAAGCCTTAGTGTTAATACCTTATTTGAAATAAATATTTTGTATGTTATTTAGTAGTTTAATTTTCTTATTTATTTTTTTACCGCTCTTAGTTGTTGTTTATTATATATTACCAAAGAAATTTAGAAACTACATTTTACTTCTTTTTAGTTTAGTTTTTTATGCTTGGGGAGGTGTTAGTTATACTATTATACTAATCGTTTCAGTTGCCATAAATTTTTTTTTTGTAAAGCAATTAGAACAAAATAAAAAGCAAAAAAAGAAATGGCTGATATTTGGTTTAACCTTTAACATACTGGTTATCGTTGTTTTTAAATATCTCGATTTTATAATTGAAAACATTAATGTAATTGGAGGTTATTGTTTAAACGATTTTACAGAATTGCCCTTAAAACATATTGTCCTTCCTCTAGGAATTTCTTTTTTCACTTTCCAACAGATGTCTCTTTTATGGGATGTTTATAGAGATGAAAACTCGCAAAAAGCTACTTTTTCAAATATTGCACTCTATATTAGTCTATTCCCTCAGTTAATTGCAGGCCCTATTGTTAGGTATAATGATATTATCAGTCAAATAAAAATTAGGGTTGAAACAATTGAACTATTCCGATCAGGGATTCAAAGATTTTTAGTTGGTTTGTTTAAAAAAATAATTATTGCTAATTCTTGTGGTGAAATTGCAGACTCTATAATGTCCAACTCTATTGATAACATCAATACACCCATAGCATGGTTGGGAATCATATCCTACACCTTTCAAATTTATTTTGATTTTTCTGGATATTCGGATATGGCTATTGGTTTGGGAAGAATGTTTGGGTTTAAAATTTTAGAAAATTTTAACTTCCCCTATATCTCTCAAAGCATTCAAGAATTTTGGAGACGTTGGCATATATCTCTTTCTTCATGGTTTAAAGATTATGTATACATTCCATTAGGTGGCAACAGAAATAAGCCTTACAAAACATATTTTAACCTGTCAATTGTTTTTCTTTTAACAGGAATATGGCATGGGGCAACATGGAGCTTTGTATTGTGGGGATTGTTTCACGGGTTGTTTTTAATAATAGAAAAATTAGGGTTTAATAAAATCTTGAATAAACTCCCAGCAATAGTAAGATGGTGTTACACTATATTAATTGTTATTATTGGATGGGTATTCTTTAGAATAGAAGAACTCCCTGATGCTTTTAGTTATATTGCTAAACTCTTTGGATCTGGAGAATTCAATAATTTCCATTTAGTTTCATACTTAAATAAAGAGCGTGTTATTATTTTAATTTTAGCCACACTTTTTAGCTCTACCATTTTTGACAAGATTAGATTATTACTTGATGAGTTTAAAATCTCAAAAACCATTTTTTATAAAATTAGTGTTGATATTACTCTAATAGGTGTTTTCGTATATTCAGTTATGTATATCAATTCAGGGTCATATAATCCTTTCATATATTTTCGATTTTAAAGATGAAAAACATTCAATCAGTATTAAAATATTTATTACCTGTATTTTTTATATTACTACTTGTTTTACCTTTTATTAATAATCAAATGGGGATATGGAAATATGAGAGGGAAGGTGAAAATCGACAATTTAAAGACTCTTTAAGCGTTGACATAAATAAATTGGATGACTTCCCAAAAGAAGCTGAATCATATTTTAATGATAATTTTTCGTTTAGGACACCTTTGCTCGAGTTATATCATAAGATGAAATTTTCTTATTTTAAAATCTCACCTCACCCCGATAAAACGATTGTAGGGTCTGACGGTTGGTTCTTTATGGCTGCAAAAGAGAAAGAAATTTATGGAGGAAATAAAGATTTTTCAAAAGCAGAACTAGATCATTTTTTATCTGAATGGAAAAACAGAAAAAAATACCTAGACTCAATGAGTATTAAAGCCTATTGGATAATTGCACCCATGAAACATTACGTTTATGGTGAAAGTTTACCATTTAATATCTATAGCTCTAAAAAAAGAAGAGTTAATCAATTAGAAAAATATTTAAAAAGTGATTTTCCTAATTTAATTATAGATCCTCTCCCCTTGCTATTAGCAAATAAAAACAACAGAAAACTTTTTTATAAATTAGATAATCATTGGAATTATCATTCGGGCTACTTAACAACAAAAAAACTATTAGAAAGGATACAGGCTGATTTTCCAAATTCTAACATCCCTGAGATTCGTAAATACAATTGGCAAAACACAGTAATTCAATCAGGGATACATTATAAAGTAATCGGAGTTAAGGATTTGAGTGAAATCAAACAAATTCCTTCCATCAAAAATGGTATGTCTATAGAAGATCAGAAATACGGTTTTAAGAGTATTGAAGGCTTTCCTTATCCACGGGAGTATGAGGTAAGATACACTAACAAGCAAATAAAATCAGGTCTCAAAATACTATTCATAAGGGATTCATTTAGTAAGCAACTTATTCCTTTTGTAAGAGAAGTATTTGAAGAAAGTGTCTTCATTTTTGATGCTTGGAGATATCAATTAAACAAACCTATTATTGAAGTTGTTAAACCAGACATCGTTGTTTATTTGGGGCTTGAAACTCACTTAGAAAACATGCTTAAAAAATATTAAAAACTACCACTAATCGAGTAGATGGCTCCGCTCATAATTGAGCGGAGTGCATCTCTCACACCACCAAGCGTACTGGCTCGTGTTCGAGACTTTAACCCTACGGGACATTCTTGTAAAAGAACTATATTTGCCATTCGAGGCACACAAAACCAATACGCAATGCCCTTAAGGATGCTACAACATTAAACGTTATGTGTAATTATGAGAACTTCGAAGAATTAAAAATTAAGTCCAAATCAAGGTGAGTATATTCTCTTATCATTTAGTCGAATTCCCCTTTTTTGTAGCGGCAAAAACAATATTCTCGTCTCCAATTTCTAAAGATACCAGAGGACTGATTCACTCCGAATACATGACGGCAATGACTCTAGGCTCACCTATTTTTTCTCCTTCTAGAGTTTTAATTCGACAAGTTGCGGTTTTTATACAATGGGAAAATGAAAACGCACTTGAAAATTATTTACAAAAAGACAAATTTGGAATAATTTTAGCAAAAGGTTGGCATGTAAGACTATCTTTTATTAGAGAGTGGGGAAAATTTAGTGGATTCAAAATTCCAGACGACAAGGACAAATTAGATAGTCCAAATTCTCCAGTTGTTGTAGTAACCATAGCACGTATGAAGCCATGGTCAGTTCCTAGATTTATACAATGGGGAAGGCCAGTTGAAAAGCTGGTAAGAGACCATCTTGGAACAACTCTAGCATTGGCTTCCGTTAATTTTCCAAACACAGTATCAACCTTTTCAATTTGGAAGTCTGAAAAAGAAATGACTGAAATGGTTCGTGGTCATAGTGAAGTTGAAAAACCAAAAAGGCACTCAGACGCAATGAAGGAAAGAGAAAGAAAAGATTTCCACTTTGAATTTACAACTCTTAGGTTTAAACCTTTATCAGAATTTGGCAAGTGGAAAGGTAAATCCAAATTTATTCCCAACATATAGAACATGGGAATAGCCAAGAAAAATCAAAACATACAAGATTGGATTACTCAACAATGGGTTATTCTTTTTGGAGAAAAAATTGATAATTCCAAAGACAAGTGGCTTTTAGGACCATTTGGTGGAACTAATGGAATAGGAGAAAAATTTATTAAACAATTAGCTAAAGATGAGAAATTAATCATTGATCAAGAAGGAATAAATAAAGGATTACTAGATTCCATTGAAGATCTTGATTTATCTGATCATGAATTAAATAAATTGTGTCCAAAAGTAGTTGACTTTTATCAAAACACTGCAAATTATAATCTCCTACTAAAAGCAAAATGGAATCCTATTTTCATGATTTTTGGAATTATAGTAAAGAAGATTTTCAGCAATAGAATTGAACAACTTAATGTTCCGATTCACAACTTAGGAGATCCATCTGGACTCACGAATGAAATAATCAAATTACGCGACTCGAAAACAAATGAAGTTAAAAGAACAATTTGGCTTAGGGCATTTAAATCGACAGGTAAAGTGGTTTATTCAGGGGTCTATGAGCCTTGCAATTTACCAAACGGAAAAACCTGCATTAAGGCAATTTTCCCCTTGCCAAATGGAAACGCAACAGTAATTTTAATTCCTAGAGTTGGAAATAATGGAGAACTCATTTTGGATTCATCAGGAAAAAAAATTGGAGATAGTGGATTTTACTTTTTGCTCAAAGACTCAAAAAGTCAATTATGGACAAAGTTTATCAAGTCATTCAAAGACAAATTGGTTGTAAGCAACAAAAATGATAATATCATTGCTATACAAACTTTGACTTTATGGAATTTAAAAGTCTTGAAATTTGAATATGAAATAATAAAAACTACCCACAACAGTGAGTGAATTTCACTTTTTTACCAATTTTTGGTGCTTTCAGTAAAAACTTCAGAATATGAGTAAAAATACATCTATATCATTAGGAGGATACTTCGACGATTTTGTAAAAAACAGTATAAGAACTGGAGAGTTTAAAAACGTTAGCGAATTAATTCGTACTGAACTAAGACTTTTAGAAAAGGAAGAAACAAAAATAGATATTTTATCAAGCGAATTAGAATTAGGAGAAAAGTCTAAATTGAAGATTTTGACCTAAAGAAGCACTTGACATTTCTTAAGAAAAAGCATTTGTAAAAATACCTAGATATAAAATAAGAGAAAAAGCCATTGAGGATTTAGAATCAATTTGGCTTTACATCTTAGGGACCTGGTCTGAAAAGCAAGCAAATAATTACTATAACCTTATTATTCAGAGAATAAAATTAATTGCAGCCAATAAAAGCATCGAAATCTCAATCCAAAATGTCAGAAATGGGTATTGTTTCTAAAGGGTCAAATCACATGTTATTTTCTATATTATCGCCGAAAAAGTAATAGTCGTACAGGTTCTAAATCAAAAAATAGATATTGACAATAAGTTGAAGGTATAAAAACTACCCCCACGATTGAGCGGTTACCTATGCTAAGTCACCTACTCGGTTTCTAAAGGCCTCTAAAACCACTTTTGATTTAAAA
>JAQXEE010000035.1 GCA_029251005.1 Flavobacteriales bacterium
TCTTTTATGAATTCACAAGAGAAGTAATAAAAGAAGAAGGACTTGAACTTTCTTTCGAATGCGATGATATTTACGTAAAATATACACCTGAAAATTCAGAAACTAAATTAGGTAAAGAACTAGCCCTGAAAACATTTTATGAAAAAATGTGGCTAGAAGAAGGTAAAACCATTAAATACATTGAGTATTTTTTAGATAAATTATCTTAATAAGTTCTTATAATAATCCTTACCAATAATATTAAACTAACAATGAATAAGGATTACTATGATGATTCTAAACCCGACTTTTTCAAACAGGTTTTTCAAGTGGCTGCCCAAATACCTTTTGGAAGGGTAACCTCATATGGAGCGATTGCAAAATACTTAAGTGCTGCAAAAAGCAGTAGAATAGTTGGTTTCGCTATGAATGCCTCACATAGCTTAAAAAACAACCTCCCTGCACATCGTGTAGTTAATCGGAACGGTCTTCTCACTGGAAAAAATCATTTCAATACGCCAACCGAAATGGAGAACAAATTAAAAAATGAAGGAATTCTAATTATCAATGATCAAATTCAAGATTTCGAAAATGTCTTTTGGGACCCTAAAGAATTAGATTATTAATGCTTTTTTTTGTTGAAAAATTAAGTAGACAAGCCTAATCAACAAATAAAAATAATTTCTAACGTAACCATTGAGAATTTCACCCAATTGGAAAACGATAACTACAAAAACCATTTGATTGAAAAATAATTAACTTGTATTAAAAAGGAAAAAGAACAGCTTATTTAGGTTAAAAAAACCTTTAAAACTCACCACACTGACTATTTATAAGATAATCTTTAACTGATTTTATATCATCAAAATTAGCAAGTCCAATCATCATTTTCGAAACTGCGGCTTCAAGTGTTAAATCCCGCCCTGAGATTACATTTAATTCAAGTAATATGGAACTTGCTTCATATCTACTAATATCTAACTCACCTTTTAAGCACTGAGAAATAGCCATCACAATCACACCTCTTTCAATAGCGAGTTTGAGTGCTTTGTAAAAAGAAGAACGCTGCTCCTTATTAAAGGATACCGTACCTGTCCCAAACACTTCTAAAACCAATCCTTGCAATTTAGGTTGCTCTAACATTGGAGTGTACAAGTCAAAGTTCATGCCTGGGAACAGTTTAATTGAAGCTACATTTTGACTTACTTCCTTAAAAAAAGACACTTTGTTTTTTGACCTAAAAACTTGGTTTAAATTATATTTAATATTCACTCCTGCAGTTGCTAAAACAGGGAAATTAGGAGAATCAAAAGCATCAAAATTTTCGACATTTTTTTTCGTACTTCTTACACCTCGGTAAAGATTATTGTCGAATAAAATAGAAACCTCTGGTACTTTTTGGGAGGCAGAAATCTCAATAGCCGTAATCAAGTTATCGCGCGCATCACTCCTAACTTCACTAATCGGAAGTTGAGACCCCGTAAAAACAACAGCCTTATCTAAACCATTTAATAAAAAGCCCAATGCACTTGCCGAGTAAGCCATAGTGTCTGTTCCATGAAGTACCACAAAACCATCAAATTCAACATATCGTGATTTTATAATGCTCACCAATTTTAACCATTCCTTAGGACCAATTGCCGAGGAATCTAACGGTTTCTCAAACGATTCTATCGTAATATGAACAGAAAGTTGATGAATACGAGGAATATATTTCAATAAATTACCCACCGAAAACGGAACGTATTGACCCTCCTCCGATTTCATCATCCCAATTGTACCCCCAGTGTAAATAAGAAGAGTTTTAGATTTTCTCATCATGAGCTATTACGCTTATATTTTAAAAATGTTATTTCATTTTACAGATTTAGATTACTCTACTATAAGTCTAGGAATACAGAAGAATTCACTGGTTCAATAACACTTAAAGAATACAGTAATAAGACCATTAAAACAGGTGTTAAAGACGCTTTTAAAAATAGCATTAAAAAAGATAAAGAGTAAGTTTTTTCAAGTTTTGAACTGGATACTAGGGATATTTTTAAATATGAATTAACGCTACACAAATAAGACTATTTACTAAAAGAAAGAATTAACTCCGAAATAAAAATTGAGCGTAATAAAATCAGTATTGCTCACTGCTGCTTAATTCATTTACTAACTCAGCTAAGCCTTCAACTGCTCCAGCTTTTATTACAGTAATGTTCTCAACTCCGTTTACTGTTACGTCAGCAGGATCAACAATATAAACTTTAGTCCCTTCTTTGATTAAGTCAACTAACCCTGCTGCAGGGTAAACATTTAAAGATGTTCCTACAATAATTAACACATCTGCCTTTCTTATATTTTCTTCAGCAAGCATAATATTTGGCACAGCTTCTCCAAACCACACTATGTGAGGCCTTAATTGGCTCCCATTTTCACACTTATCACCAGATTTCAATTCCCAATGATCCAAATCATAAACGAGGTTGTGATCAATCGTACTCCTTACCTTTTTTAATTCGCCGTGTAAATGCAAAACATTTGATGAGCCAGCCCTTTCGTGTAAATCATCCACATTTTGAGTTACAATCTGAACATCATAAAAATCTTCCAATTTCACCAAAGATTTATGCCCTTCATTCGGTTCAACTTCAAAAAGCTGTTTTCTTCTTTGATTATAAAATTCAAGAACCAGTTTAGGATTAGCATTCCAACCCTCAGGTGTGGCAACATCTTCAATGCGGTGATTCTCCCATAAACCGTTGCTATCTCTAAAAGTAGAAATCCCACTTTCAGCACTAATTCCAGCACCTGATAAAACCACAATCT
>JAQXEE010000011.1 GCA_029251005.1 Flavobacteriales bacterium
TTCTTTACCTAATTTAGTTTCTGAATTTTCAGGTGTATATTTTACGTAAATATCATCGCATTCGAAAGAAAGTTCAAGTCCTTCTTCTTTTATTACTTCTCTTGTGAATTCATAAAAGAAATCACTATCAGTTTTCAATCTTAATTTACCACCAGGTTTAAGTACTTGCTTATACCTACCAAGGAAAAGTTTGTTTGTTAATCTTTTTCTCCGACGATTCTTATTCGGTTGAGGGTCTGGAAAAGTAATCCAAAGTTCATCCACTTCACCTTCGGCAAAACAGTTGATAATAAAATCAATACGAGTTCTTAAAAAGCCAACGTTTGTTAAGTTTTTTTCAATCGCTTTCGTAGCACCTTTCCAAATTCGATTTCCTTTAATATCAATCCCGATAAAGTTCCTTTCAGGATACATTTCTGCCATTCCGACAGTGTATTCACCACCACCACAAGCTAACTCAACAGTAAGAGGATTGTCGTTTTTAAAAAAGTCTTTATGCCACTTACCTTTTAATGGAATCGCACCTAGCCTGGCTTCATCCATCGTTGGCTCAATGCAGTTAGCATAATTACTAACCATTGCGAATTTTTCTAATTTCCCCTTACTCATATTAAAATTTTCGATTAATTGGACGAACAATTATTTGCTCAAAATTAGCGCCTTTTGATGAATTGATAACCATTTTAATTGTATTTACAATGTCGGCTGGTTGCACAAAGTCTTGTTTTGGAGCATCAATACCATCCCAAGATGAGGTATTTATTGATCCAGGAATTACTTCGGTAACCTTAACGCCAAAGTCTTTTAATTCGTCGCAAAGTAATTTTGTATAACCTTGAAGCGCAAATTTTGAAATAGTATAGGCTGCAATATCTTTTCTTGGTTGCTCGGTAACGATTGACCCAATATTTATTATTGACCCCGATTGTTGATTCTTAAAGTCATTTAAATAAGCCTGCGTAATGTTAAATGTAGCTTTGAAATTTACGTTTAATAGTTTTTCGACCTGTTTAATTTTACTGGTGCTTAAATCACCTACTTCAAATGAACCCACATTGTTAATCAATACATCAACAGATTTGAAATCTTTTTTTAGTTGTGTAATTAGTTTTTCAATTTCTTGAGGAATGGAAAAATCACAACTATAAGTGGTTACATTTTTGTAAGCAAGTTCTGCTTTTGCTTCATTCAGTCTGTCTTGGTCTTTTGCTATCAAGACAATTTTACCGTTGAAAGATTTGGCCATTTTAGCAATCTCAAAACCTAATCCGCGACTTCCGCCTGTAATAATGAAATTCATATATTGTGTTTTCAAATGGAAGAATAAAAATATAAGTATAAATTTGAACTACCATTGGAAGAGAAGAAAAAAATATTATTTGGAGTTTTAAATTGGGGACTTGGTCACGCAACTAGAAGCTGGGAACTTATTAATAGTTATGTCCTTGCCGGTCATGAGGTCGTTTTAGCTAGTGATGGAGTAGCTGCCAAATTTCTATCTACCGAATTTCCTTTTTTAAAAATAGTTAGTCTTCCGAGTTATAAGATCAAGTATGGTAAAGGGGCAGGTGTGCTACAAATGCTATTTAATGCACTAAGAACCAAACGAGCTGTTGCCGCAGAGAAAAAGTTTTTAGACGACTACTTAAGCAAAAATGAATTTGATTTAATTATAAGTGACAATAGGTACGGACTTTTTAGCGACTCTGTCAAATCGATTATTATAACACATCAATTAAACATCAAAGTACCATTTGGTAATAAAGTCGTTAATTGGCAAAACCATAAATGGTTGAATAGATTTGCCGAAGTATGGGTTCCTGATACAAATGCAGAACTATCTGGAGAATTAACTCATCCAATTCCACACGAGATTAATAAACCAGTTAAGGAAATTGGTTTATTATCAAGATTTAAAAACTTAAATCAAACAAAAGGTCAGGAGATTGATGTGCTTGTTATTGTTTCAGGTCCAGAGCCGCAAAAGACAATTTTGGTAAATAAACTTCAACAAATTTTTAAAGAATTACAATATATAACGGTATTATACACTGGAGAGGTTAACTTGCGAAAAACAATAAGAACAGGAAACCTAACCATTAAAAGTCATGCTGAAACAAACGAGTTTTATAAAGATTTGTTAACTGCTAAATTTGTTATTGGAAGATCAGGGTATAGTAGTTTGATGGATTACAGTGTAATGAAAAAGAGCTTTATAACTATTCCAACACCTGGGCAATATGAACAATTATATTTAGCAAAGATGTTGTCAAAAAAAGGAATTCCTTTACTTTTACAAAGCGAGCTAAGTAAAGAGAAAATAGAGAAGGCGATTCAAAAAGCACGACTTTACAGGAGCACAAAATAGTATGAAGAAGTTATTAGGAGAATTTGTAGGGACACTATGTTTAACGTTCATAGGTTGTAGTACTGTGGCTATTGCTGTTTTATATAGTTCGTTTTCGTCTATCGTACCCATTGCTTTAATTTGGGGTTTGGGGGTTACTTTAGCAATTTATTTATCAAAGGGATACTCAAGCGCGCATCTTAATCCTGCGGTTTCTTTTGGGTTTTATTTGCTAAAAAGAATAAGCTTAAAAGAGCTTTTAAGTTATTTTTTGGTTCAGTTTTTAGGAGGATTTACAGCTGGAGTTTTTGTGTTTTTAACTTTTCATGCAGATATTATTTTGTTTGATCTTCCAGCAGGAGAACCTAGCGTGGCTACTGCATCTATTTTTGGAGAATTTTTTCCTAACCCAGGATATAAGGATTTAGAAGGGAAAGTATCTGTTTTAGAAGCGTGTTTATTTGAAACTGTTGGAACGTTTCTTTTAATGTTATCCATTCTAATTGTAACTACCTTAAAAAGCACTCAGAAATTTGCGCCAATTTTAATCGGCTTATCTGTTGCAGGACTAATAATACTAATTGCACCTTTTACACAATGTGGGATGAATCCAGCACGAGATTTCGGACCAAGACTCGCTGCTTATTTTCTCCAATGGGGTGCTGTGTCTTTCCCTAAACCATCGTTCAGCTTTTTTACCGTTTACATTCTATCTCCTGTTTTAGGTGCTGGCTTATCAGCCCTTATTTTTAAAGCCGTCAAAAACTAACATCTCCGTCAGTCCATCTGCTTTATTTACTTGGTAACCAATGTGGTGTATCTGCGTACCATTGGTTAGTTTTAAAAGAAATTTGTTGAAAAAATCAAATATTTCATACAATATTATCGTGTTCTTTGTGTTTTTTGCGGGTGCATTGGCATTTGTATCCCATCTAGGTGCAACTGATTTTGGTAAGAAGTTCGAATTAATTACAGGTTCAAATTTCAATAATAAAACCCCCGTTTTAGTTTTTTTAATTGGAGGTTTAGCAAATTTATATTTTGCGATATATCGTTTTTGGAGTTTTACAAGCTCTCGGCTGAACCATTACTATATAATGCTGTCTGCTGTGATTGTAATTATTTCCACCCTTGGATTAATTATTTGGTTACTTGATGTAAAATCACTTATTGAATTTGAGTTTTTAAGTATTAATTTCCCAACGAATGTTGATGTCGTGACAAGAAATGTAAGGAGTTCATTGGTAAGTAGTATAATCGCTATGTTTACTGTCTTTTCGGCTATTGGCACGGTTGCTCTTATACTTTCTGTAGCACACTTTCGATACAGATCTAAATCGGACTAGTTTTTAAAAATCAACTTTTTCCCCAATTCTTGTTTAAAACTGTTGAATAGAGTGGCGGAAATATCTTAGATTTGCGAGTTGAATCGAAATAATTCAAAATGGACAAATTTACATTTGTAGGTAATGCAGACGTAAACGCAGTATCAGCGTTATACGAGCAGTTTCTTCAAGACCCAAATCAGGTAGACGAGACTTGGCAGCAATTTTTTGCAGGTTTTGATTTTGCAAAAGAGAATTTTGACAGTGATGTTCCAGAGAATGTTCTGAAAGAATTTAAAGTTCTTGAGTTAATTGGCTCTTACAGAAAATGTGGTCACTTATTTACGGATACAAACCCAGTTAGAGAACGTCGTAAGTATTCTCCAACAATGGATATTGAAAACTTTGGTTTAGAAAAAACCGACTTAGAATCAGTATACCAAGCGGGATCTCAAATTGGAATTGGAGCAGCGAAGTTAAAAGATATTATTGCGCATCTTGAGGCTATTTACTGTGAAAGTATTGGGGTTGAATATACTTATATTAGAAAGCCTGAGGAAGTAGAATGGTTGAGAGGTAAAATTGAATCAGGAAAAAACAGGACTCAATTCTCTCTTCCGCAAAAGCAACAAATCTTAAAAAAGCTGAATCAAGCGGTTGTTTTCGAACAATTTTTAGACAAGAAATATGTTGGTCAAAAACGTTTTTCTTTACAAGGAGCTGAGGTTTTAATTCCAGCTTTAGATTCTATCGTTGAAAAAGGTGCTGAGTTAGGTGTTGACGAATTTATTTTCGGAATGGCACACCGTGGAAGATTGAATGTACTGGCTAATATTTTTTATAAAACTTATAAGGAGATATTTTCAGAAATTGAAGGTAAAGATTTTGAGGATGAGCCATTAGGTTTTGACGGAGATGTTAAGTATCATTTAGGGTATACTTGTGGTATCAAAACTGATGCTGGTAAGGATATTAAAATGACTTTAGCTCCAAACCCTTCTCATTTAGAGGCGGTTGACCCTGTTGTTTTAGGTATTGCAAGGGCAAAACTCGATAAAGAATACGCAAACGACGGCAAGAAAGTTTGTCCGGTTATGATTCATGGTGATGCAGCAATCGCTGGTCAGGGAATTGTATACGAAGTAATCCAAATGGCTCAATTAAAGGGTTATAAAACTGGAGGAACAATTCACATTGTAATTAACAACCAAGTAGGGTTTACTACAAATTACCGTGATGCTCGATCATCAACTTATTGTACTGATATTGGTAAGGTGACTTTATCTCCTGTATTTCATGTCAACGGTGATGATGCTGAAGCTTTAGCGCACACTATTAATTTGGCAATGGAATACCGCCAGAAGTATGGTAAAGATGTTTTTATCGATTTATTGTGTTACCGTAAGCACGGACACAATGAGGGTGATGAACCAAGATATACTCAGCCATTATTATATAAAGCCATTTCAAAGCATCCAGATCCAAGAAAGATCTATGTAGAAAAACTAATGTCTGAAGGTGTGTTAGAGCAGCAAATGGCGAAAGAAATGGAAAAAGAATTCCAAGATGAGCTACAGGCTCGTATTTTGGAATCAAAGCAAATTACAAAAGCTACAGTCACTTCTTTTCTCAAGGAATATTGGGAAGATTACCGATATGGAACGGATGAAGATTTTATCAAATCCCCAGAAACAGGTGTTGCTAAGGAGGCGTTATTAAAAGTTGCGAAAGCAATTTATACTCAGCCTAAAGATTTGAAATTCATTAGAAAAGTGGAAAAAGAATTCGCTAAGCGTGAAGCAATGATAACCGATTCTAATAAGTTGGATTGGGGTATGGCTGAGCTATTAGCTTATGGAACTTTAATAAATGAAGGAAATACTATCCGTTTTACAGGACAGGATGTTCAAAGAGGTACTTTTTCTCACCGTCATGCAGTTTTAAAAACTGAAAACGATGAAACTAAATATATTCCTTTAAATAATATCCCATCTGATAAAGGTGGGAAAATTTGGATATATAATTCACTACTTTCTGAGTATGGAGTTTTAGGTTATGAATATGGTTATTCATTAACTAACCCTAATGCGTTAACTATTTGGGAAGCACAATTTGGAGACTTTAACAATGGTGCTCAAATTATGATTGACCAATTCATAGTTGCTGGTGAAGATAAATGGAAAACTCAATCTGGATTGGTTATGTTAATGCCACATGGATACGAGGGACAAGGTGCAGAGCATTCAAGTGCGAGGTTAGAACGATTCTTGCAGTTATCGGCTGGATCAAATATTCAAATTGTAAATTGTACTACTCCTGCAAACTTCTACCATGTATTAAGAAGGCAAATGGTAAGAGATTTTCGAAAGCCATTAATGGTATTCACACCAAAGAAGTTATTAAGATATCCTGCATGTGTGTCTACAATAGAAGATTTAACTGAAGGAAGTTTCCAAGAAGTTATTGACGATCCTGAAAACAAAGATGTTAAGAACATTGATACTGTAATGTTCATGTCTGGTAAGATGTATTATGAAATCTTAGCAGAGCAAGAAAATTACTCAAGCATGGATAATGTAGCTCTTGTAAGAATTGAACAAATGAATCCACTACCTGTTACGCAAATTAATGAGGTATTGAAAAAGTACAATAAAGCTGAAAAGCATTTCTGGGTACAAGAAGAGCCAGAAAATATGGGTGCTTGGGGATTCATGTTAAGAAAATTCCCTGTAAGATTAGATTACATAGGAAGATTAGAAAGTTCTGCTCCGGCGGCTGGGTCAAAGAAGCGTCATGAAAAGAGATTGAAGATCTTATGGGACCAGGTTTTTGCACATGCAAAATCAGCTGTAGCTAAATAATTGTTGAACAAATAGAAATTTATATAAGATGTCAATCGTTGAAATTAAAGTACCAAGCCCAGGAGAATCTATCACAGAGGTAGAAATCGCAACTTGGTTAAAGTCAAACGGAGATTACGTTGAACTGGATGAAGATATTTGTGAAGTTGATTCAGATAAAGCCACTTTAGGTTTACCATCTGAAGCAGCTGGAACTATCGAAATCTTAGTTGAAGAAGGAGAAACTGTTCAAGTTGGTGAGGTTGTCGCAAAAATTGATACAAGTGCTGCCGCACCTGCTGCTGAAGCAACTGAAGTTGTAACAGAAGCTGCTGCACCTGCTGCTGCTGAATCAGCGGTTGCTGCTGGTGACGGGAAGCCAACGCCAAACGGAGGGAATGCTCCAATCATTGAAATTAAAGTTCCTAGTCCAGGAGAGTCTATTACTGAAGTTGAAATTGCAACTTGGTTAAAAGAAGACGGTGACTATGTTGAACTTGATGAAGATATTTGTGAAGTTGATTCAGATAAAGCCACTTTAGGCTTACCGTCAGAAGCTGCAGGAGTTATTACTGTAATGGTTGAAGAAGGTACAACTGTTCAAGTTGGTGAAATCGTTGCTAAAATCGATCCTAACTACACTGCACCAGTTGCTGCTGCTAGTGCCCCTGCACTTGCTGCCGCTCCATTAAAAGCTGCTGCTCCTAAGGCCGCACCTATTGCTGCAAAAGCAAGTCACGCTACTGGTCATGCTGGTCCTACAGCTGCAAAATTAGCAAGAGAGGCTGGAGTTGATTTATCAAAGGTTAACGGATCAGGAAAAGAAGGAAGAGTATTACAATCGGATGTTGTGGATTATATCGCAGCAGGATTTAATGCTGGTGATGTTGCTCAAGGATGGGGAGGAACCCGTGAAGAGTCTTCTAAAAAAATGAAAGCTTTAAGAAGAAAAATCGCTGAACGTTTAGTTTCTGTTAAACAAGAAACTGCAATGTTAACGACTTTCAACGAAGTAGACATGAAGCCAATCATGGACATCAGAAAGCAGTACAAAGAAAAGTTCAAAGAAACACACGGAGTCGGAGTTGGATTCATGTCTTTTTTTACAAAAGCGGTTACCGAAGCACTACGTCAGTTCCCTGATGTAAACGCAATGATCGATGATGATCATATCGTAAGCTTTGATTATGCTGATATAGGAATTGCAGTTTCTGGGCCCAAAGGATTAATGGTTCCTGTTTTAAGAAATGCAGAGCAAATGAGCTTAGCGGAAATTGAAGCTGGAATTAGAAGGCTAGCATTGAAGTCGAGAGATGGAAAGTTAACAATTCAGGAAATGACTGGAGGCACATTTACAATCACTAACGGTGGTGTTTTTGGTTCTATGCTATCTACGCCAATCATCAACCCTCCGCAATCTGCTATTTTAGGAATGCACAACATCGTTGAGCGCCCAGTAGCAATTAATGGTAAAGTTGAGATTCGTCCAATTATGTATGTTGCATTATCATATGATCACAGAATTATTGACGGTAAAGATTCTGTTGGATTTTTGAAAACAGTTAAAGATTACCTTGAAAACCCAGTAAGCTTAATGTTCGGAGGGAAAACTCCAGAGCAAGTTTTATTAGGGTTATAAAATCTAGATTGATAATATTGAACAAAAAGCTCAGTATTTGCTGAGCTTTTTGTTCTTCTCACAATAAGGGATTTATATTTAACCATAAATAGTTTTATTTTGATGCTTAGCAGTTGTCGAACCTGATAATTTCTAGTTTAAGTATTGTTTGTGATTAATAATTAGCTTCGGGCAAAAAAGTAGAATGGATCTATTCAAATTAAGGTTTTATTCTTTTTTAGAGATGTTGTTTTTTGAACAAAAACTTAAAGTGTTTTTATGGGTGATATGTGCTTTTTGTTTTTAGTAAGAGATATGTTTTATTTGTCTGTAAAATAAGTAATGATTAATTTCGTTAATTAAACTTGTGTGTTAAATTTTAATTTCAATAAAAGTTATAAAAAAGGTGTATCTTTTTTTTGTTTTTTTATTATACATGAGAAAAACTCACCTGTAGATGCTTGTTATGATATCTAAAAGAAATTTATTAGGATTACTTTTGACACTGTTTACGATTACTTCATTTTCACAAAATCAAGTATGGTTCTTTGGGTCAACTTTAAACGGTCCACCATGGGAGTATTCTTCATTCGGCTTAGATTTCACTTCATTTGTTAATGGTACTGCACCAGGCCCAATTCAACGTAATAATGAATCAGCAATAAAATATTATGAATCTGTCTCTGTGGTTTCTGATGAAAACGGTAAAGTACTTTATTATACGGATGGAATTGATGTGTTTGATGGGTCTCATTCTAATATTGCTGTGAGTAATCCAGCAGATGCGGGTGATTTAACAGGCACTCAGCATGGAGTAACAGCAAGCTCTGTTCAAGGTGCATTTTCAATATTAAAACCAGGATCATTAACTGAATATTATCTTTTTACTTCTAGTTCAATTGAAAGTTCGAATGGATTAAGAGTAAATAGGATTGATATGTCAAGGCCAGGAAATGGATCGATAGCGAGTCCATTGGGAGAATTGGTTTCAAAAGATAGTTTGATCTCAACTACAGCTTCTGAAATGATGACAGCATTTGGTGTTTGTGGATCTGATTCGGTGTGGGTGATTTCTCACCAACCTTCATCATATAATTTCGTTACAGTTTTAATTACTCCTGATGGAATTCAGAGCGTTGATATTCAAAGTGTTCCTACTCCTAATACAGGGAACTCAGGTTATTTAGGGGCATCAATAGGAAGAGGCTCAATGGATATCAATAAAGATGGAACACAATTAGTTTTTACGGGACAAAGCCCTATTGGAACCCATTTGTTAGATTTTAATAAATCGACAGGGGTATTAACAGCAAACCCAGGTCATGAGATAAAAGGGCCAGATGGATTTTCTTATTACGGTTATGGCAGTGAATTTTCACCAGACGGGAGTAAGATTTATTTTAGTTCTAATTTGTTGACATCAGGAATATGGCAGTATGAAATATCTTCAGGTGATGCAAATGTTGTAAGCGGATCTAATACAATCAAACATGGAGAAATTATTACTGGTGTAGACGATAAGTTGTATGTTGGAAAACCAAATCAGTCTTTGTTAACTACTATTGGAGTAATTGATGTTCCTAATGCAAAAGCTGGAGGAGGAGGTGTTAGTTACGATCCTAATAAAATTGATTTCGGTGCTGTTTCTGGTGGTGAAGCTGTTTCATATGCAATGCCGCAAGGCTATTTTTGTCCACTTAATCCTGAATGTGAAATTGATAGTGTATTTGAAGTTTGTAGTACTGATGCACCATTTCAATTTACAGCAAATATGGATGGAGTCTGGGGAGGAGGTGATTACATTAACCCAACAGGAATCTTCACTCCTTCAGATGCTGGAGTTGGTAATCATTGGGTAACTTTTGACGGTGGTTGTTCTGAGCCAGATAGTGTTCAAATACTTGTAGTCACATGTTGTCCAAATATTGATCCTAATTTAGGAGCTGATATTTCAGTTTGTGATAATACTACTCATACATTGGATGCAGGTTCAGGTTTTAAAACTTATGAGTGGATTAAAAATGGAGTGATTTTGGTTGATGAAACTGAATCTACGATTTCTGCTGATTCTGGAACTTATACTGTGAATGTTACGAATGACGATGATTGTCCAGGTACTAGTACAATTGAAATTAGTACAACAGTATCACCAACACCAAAAATTACAGGCGATAATTTTTATTGTGCTGGAGGATCGGTTACCCTAAATGCAGGAGCTGATTATGATTTTTATACTTGGTCCCCAGGTGGAGGGGATGAGCGTGAAAAGGTAGTTAATTCTTCAGGAACTTATAAGGTTCTTGTTGAAAATTCAGATGGTTGTGTAGGAATAGACAGTATTACTATTACAGAAAGATCTTTACCCTCACCTGTTATTGATGGTGACAATATTGTTTGTGAAAACGGAACAATAGATATTTCTGGATCAGCTGGTTCTGGGGGTACATTAATATGGTCTGATTTAGGATCATTTTCAACGCCAAGATCTATTTCTTCACTTGGAACTTACTGGTTGATTGAAGAAGACGCTAATGGATGTATTGATTCGGTTAGCCATATTGTAACTCAAAAAGATGCACCAAGTATTTCAATTACTCCACCAAACGCAAGTTGCTCGAATGACTCGCCTGAAAGCTTGATCGCAACTCCCTTAGGTGGTGAATGGTTTATAAATAACGAAAGTATTGCCCCTGGATTTTTAAACCCTGATTCTTTAGGTAACGGTATTCATGAAATAAAATATCAAGTTACTGTTGATGGGTGTTTAG
Source organism: Flavobacteriales bacterium (assembly GCA_029251005.1). Lineage (GTDB taxonomy): Bacteria > Bacteroidota > Bacteroidia > Flavobacteriales_C. The sequence goes on from JAQXEE010000011.1 coordinate 10,899, forward strand.
GTGCTGATTCAATTGTTCATACAATAAATTCTGCTCCTGAAATTACAAATATGCCATCAATATCTTTTCTTTGTTCTAGTGAATCACCAATTACTTTAACTGCTGATCCTTTGGGAGGACAATGGTATGTAAATGGGGAGGTGGTAACCGATAATGAATTCGACCCAGGAGCTTTAGGTTTAGAAGATCATAATGTTAAATACGTTGTTTCAAACGGAGCATGTTCTGATTCAGATTCTATTACAATATCTGTAAACGATGCTCCAAATGTAGTGATTGACCCCATTGTATCTAGTTGTGATAATCATGAATTAGAGATTTTAAATGCTGCACCTGAAGGAGGTCAATGGTATATAAATAATATTTTATCGTCTAATCAATTTGACCCCTCAACATTAGGTGGAGATATATATAATGTTAAATATGTATTTTCAAATGAAAATGGGTGTTCTGATTCCGACTCTGTTAGTGTTACTATTAATCTAGCACCAGAGATAGATTTAGGACCGAGTACATTCTTTTGTTCAGGAGATTC
>JAQXEE010000013.1 GCA_029251005.1 Flavobacteriales bacterium
CCGAGGCTCAGTCTAGATGAGCAGTGTAATCTTTTAACAATTCATAGAAGTGGCATTTATTATAAACCACAAGGAGAAAGTGCTTTAAACCTCCAGTTAATGAAAATAATAGATGAATATTTTATGGAGCATCCTTACTTCGGAGTTGAGCGAATGACAGATTATTTACGGCTTGACAAAGGATTTAAGGTCAATAAAAAGAGAATTAGAAGATTGTATCGTTTGATGGGTATTCAAACAATCTATCCTAAGCGAAAAACAACAATCCATCAAAAAGGCAGACACATCTATCCTTATCTTTTACGAAACATGAAAATAGAACGTCCAAATCAAGTCTGGCAAACAGATATTTCATACATCCCAATGTACAAAGGGTTTATGTATTTGGCTGCAATTATAGATGTTAAAAGCAGAAAAATCCTAAACTGGAGTATTTCCAATTCAATGACAGCTGAGTGGTGTGTTGAATTATTGGAAGATACAATTCAGAAACATGGTGCTCCTGAGATACATAATTCTGATCAAGGGTCGCAGTACACCAGTGATATATACATTAACACGCTAAAGCAAAACAAAATCAAAATATCTATGGATGGAAAAGGAAGAGCACTTGACAATATTTATATAGAACGATTTTGGAGATCTATTAAACAAGAGAAAATCTATCTTAACCCACCAAATGGAGGCTTAGATCTATATGAAAAAGTTAAGGAGTATATTTCATTTTACAACACAAAAAGAAGGCATACAGAAATAGGAAAAGTCCCGCCAAATGAAATATTTTATCAAAAGGCAATTGCATGCTAAATAATTAAAAGTAACTTAAACCTGTCCTATGGATGGGGAGTACTATATTATTCAATAATAAAATAGAAAAATCTTTAATAATACATTCGAATCAGTTTTACATATTCTTTATTTTCAAATCAACACATGGAAACGCTGTATGTAAGACTAGTATTAATGAAATAAGTAATTGTTATATAACAAAACAGACAACAAAATTTAAGTACACTCTTCATAATAATTAACACAAATTAAACTATTTCGAAACCTATTAAACCAGTTACTGGTTAATTTCAATTTATTAACAACAACTAGACCTTTTTTACAGTTAATATTTATTAAACTTGCAGTCACAAGAGAGTTAAATTTTATGAAACAATCTATCTTAATTGCTCTAGCATGCATCGCATTTGTTTTAAATATTTCAGCTCAAAAAAAAGCTTCTAGTTTACTTTGGGAGATTTCAGGTAATGGTTTAAACTCAAAATCCTATCTATATGGAACAATGCATGTTAGTAACAAAATTGCATTTCATTTAGGAGATACCTTTTTTATGGCGTTAGATAATTCTGACTTAGTTTGCTTAGAATCAAATCCAGGCAACTGGATTGAGGAAATGTACACCGCTAACGATGGAGCAATAATGTCTCGAATGACTAGTAATTTCAACAATGGAGACGATAATTTCTATCAACAATTAGTTAGCATTCCAACTCCAAATAAAAAGAATTTAGAAGAAGCTTTACGCCAAAAACACTCTTTAGAAAATGGCTTTCTTTATAGAGGTTCAAATCAGAATAAAGAATATGAAGAAAATACTTACCTCGATTTATTTATATACCAGTACGCACGTAAGAAGAAAATAAAAGTGAAGAATTTGGAAGACTTTTCGGAAACGAATGAACTTCAAATTATGGCAATGATACCTGACGAAAATGACAAGAATGAAAACAAGAAAAAGAAGCATAAAAAATCATATTACTCAAAATGGAATAAAGAAATGAGTGTTAGAGAAGCAATGGAAGATGCCTACCGAAATGGTAAGCTTGATATTATTGATTCAATTACTAAAATCACTTCAAAATCAGACAATTATTTGCATTATTTCCTACATGAACGTAACCGAATAATGGCTTTAGGAATTGATACATTAGCTCAAAAACAAAAAATATTTATAGGGATTGGAGCTGCACATCTTCCGGGTAAAAAAGGTGTGATTCAAATGTTGCGAGAAATGGGATACACTTTACGACCAATAATTCGAAACGTTTCAGAACTTGCAAAGCACAAAAAAAATGAAATTGAGAAAGTGTTTTTGGATTTAGCTTATGAACCATTCACTACAAAAGATGGCTACATAACTGTTTCTATCCCAGGTAAATTATATGAAACAAAAGGAAAATCAAATGATTTACAATATTTCTTTCCAGACATGGTAAATGGTGGTAATTTTTTCATCTCAAGATTTCAAACTTATTCCCCATTAAAATCTTTTTCACCAAAAGAGTGGCAGTCTAAAATTGATTCTCTTTTATTTGAAAATATTGCAGGAAATATTATTGAGCAAAAAAAGATTAAAATAAATGGTTTTGATGCTATCCAAATTCTAAACGAAACCCGTAGAGGAGATTTTCAGCAAAGGCTAATTGTTTTCACCCCTTTAGAAGTTATATTTTTCAAAATGTCCGGTACAGGTAAATGGGCTAAAATATATGGGGACCGATTTATAAAGAGTGTTAAAATTAATCAGCCAGCCGATAAAGAAACTGTTTATACTTCTTCTCTTAATGATTTTAACATTACTTTCCCTGGAGCTATTATTAGTACTGAACATGCTACTAGTATTTCAAATTCACCACCTAAATACAATGTTCAATCCTTTACTCCTACCGACAGTTCTTATTATATTTTTCAATCAGATTGGTTAAACGACTTTAATTATATTGAAGAGGACTCTTTTGAATTAAGTTATCTATTTGAAGTGTTTTCTGAGGAATTTGATTCAATTAGAGAAGTTAAAACGTTAAAAATAAAAAATAATACTGCTGTTGGTTATTTAATAAACAGCGAAGGTGATTCAATTTTTATAGCATCTGTTTTATGGAAAAACTTTTACTACTTTATGGCGGCGAAATCTCAAGAGTCTAAAGCAATGCAATTTTTCAATTCTCTAAATTTCACTGATAATTATAATGAGGATAACTACGTAACTTATCATGACACCCTCTTAAGTTACACAGTAAAAACACCTATTACTCCCCTAGCGATGGATGATGTTATTAGGTTTGTTCAAAGTAAGTCAAAAGAGAAAAAAGAGGATTGGGATTATGTAAAACAGTTCCGAAACTTTTTTTACAAAAAAAACTACGAATCAATTCGTGTTAAATACTTAAAGCACAGTGATTATTACCATGTCGAAACATTAAAAGAATTTTGGAAAGATGAGCTAGAGGAGTATTTGGAAACAAGTTATATTATAAAAGAAGAAACTTACGATAACAACGACACACTTCCAACAGCGCATGTTATTGTTACCGATACAGGAAGTCAAAAAGTAATTGAATTAAAAACAATTATTAACGAAGGATTAGTTTACACTTTAAGTACGGCATACAATGCATTATATCCTAGATCAAAATTTATTTCAACATTTTTTGAATCCTTCACTCCTACAACAGATGTTTTACTAGGAAAAAAAATCACAGTGTCAAATGCCCCAATGTTTTTTTCTGATCTTGCAAGCGGTGATTCTTTGAGTATTAAGCGCGCTATTAATTTGCGTAATCGAATTACATTCACAAAAGATCATGTTGATAGTATGATATACTATATTGATAATTTTGAATTCCCAGATGGTGATAAAGAAGAAACGACTCCGTATTTAATTAAACAACTAGGATATATTAAAGACCCTAAAATTATCTCTTATTTGAAAAGTAAATACGAATCTTCTTCTGATCAGTCTAAACTACAGTTTGCTTGTTTGAAAGCTCTAGGTAAGTATGGAACAAAAAAAGCGTACAAAGTAATGAATAAATTACTAATGCAGGAGCCTCCAATAACATTCAATGAGAATCCAATAGAAAGTTTCTTTTACTACTTAGATGATTCATTAGAGCTAACTTCTAAACTGTATCCAGATTTATGGGATTTGGTATTATACGCTGATTATCGAGAATCTGTTTATCAACTAAGTGCTAATTTATTAGATAATAAACGAATAAACAGTTCCTCTTACAAAAGAGAAAAGCCGTTAATACTCCGAGAAGCTAAGAGTAAAACAGCTGAAAAAAATAATGGATATAGTTCAACTTCTTCAGTATCTGTTAGTCTTGATGATAACGATTATTACTACAGCTTTGGAGATCGAATTGATTACAAAGTCAACCTAGTAGATCAATATGATATTACTTTATTATTAAAGTTATTAATGCCATATTATAAAAAAGACAAAAAAGTACGAAGTTACGTGAACTCATTAATAAATCATGCTAATGAAAAATATAGATTTGTTAGTGCTGTTATGCTAACAAATGCAAATGTTGATTTAGAAGACAGCGTTTATACTAAACTTTCCGAAAGCGTTTCTTATCGATTAGCTTTTTACAAATCCTTAAAATTTATCGGAAAGGAAAATAAATTTGATACAACCTTTTTGAGTCAGCAAAAACTAATGGAATCGGCTATTTTAGCAAGTTCAAGAGTTGAGGAAGATGACAGTCTTCAATTCGTAGAGAAACATTACATCAAAAACAAATACGAAGAAGGATATGTTTACTTTTTTAAACACCAATCAAGCTATAACAATAAGTGGTACCTAAGTTACGCAGGATTACAACCTAAAGACTTAAACCTAGTAAACTCAGACATAAATCTTGACTACGTCAGCGTAGAGGCACAAAGCGTTTTTACTGAATGTGAAATAGTTCAAAGCATTGAAAATTGGGTCAAAGAATTGGAATTGGTTGGAAGAAATAGAGCCAGTCAAACCTACGATTAAGACAAATATTTCTAAGTTTGACCTTCATTCATAAACTCAAAAAAACATATGAGATGAAGAAAAAAACATAGCTTAAAGAGTAAATATACTTTGGTGTAATTCAAAACTGTTTAAAAACGGTTAACCTATTTTAATACCAATATGAATAAAATCAGCTTAAATATTCTCTCGTAAATAACGGTCTAAAAATCTAGGCTCCAGTAATGAACCCTTACCAATATAGGGGAAAATCTCACTATACTTCATTGCTCTATTCATACTAACTCTTCTATTAATATGCTCTCTTTTTATTTCAGAAGGCTCATATAAACCAGCAGCGGCAGTTAATTCAACAAAAGCCTTTAACGTTTCATGATGATAATTCGAAACCCTTTCTGCTTTATTATCTATAACCAATCCTTTCATTAAACTTTTGTTCTGCGTTGCAACACCTACAGGACAAGTGTTATTATTGCATTGTAAGGCCTGAATACAACCAATAGCTAACATCATAGCTCTTCCACTGTAAATCAAATCAGCTCCCAATGCAATTGCTCTAGCAATATGAAACCCTGTAATTATCTTTCCAGAAGCAGCAATTTTAATATCCTTTTTTAAATCAAAACCAACAAGAGTGTTACTAACAAAGGCTAATGCGTCCCTCAATGGCATACCCAAAGAGTTGGAAAACTCCATAGGTGCTGCTCCAGTTCCTCCTTCACCACCATCAACAGATATGAAATCTGGTCTTATATCAGTTTCAATCATTGCTAAACATAAATCAACAAACTCACTCTTCCTGCCTACACACAATTTAAAACCAATAGGCTTACCACCTGATAAATATCTCAATTCTTTAATCCAATGACAAAGCTCAATTGGCGTAGAAAAAGTTGAATGATGCGGTGGTGAATGAATTGCAATACCAGGTTTAACACCTCTTATCTCTGCAATTTCAAGTGTGTTTTTAATTGCTGGTAAAATACCCCCATGGCCAGGTTTTGCGCCTTGAGATATTTTAATCTCAATCATTTTAATGTTTTTCTTTTTAGCTTTTTTTTCAAATTTTTCAGGAGAAAACGCCCCTTCTTCATCTCTACATCCAAAATAACCGGTTCCTATTTGCCATATAACATCCCCCCCTAAATCATGAAAAGGAGTAATACCTCCCTCTCCAGTATTATGCGCAAATTGGTTTTTCATTGCGCCTAAGTTCATAGCTGAAACAGCATTTTTACTTAAAGAGCCATAACTCATTGCAGCAATATTAAGAATACTTGATAAGTAAGGTTGTTTACAATCTGACCCACCAACTAAAACTCTAGGATGCTGTTGAATATACTTTGTATGATGGGAATAAATAGAATGATCCATCCATTCATAGCCAACTCTGTATACATCCATTTGAGTTCCAAACGGTACTGTGTCATTTACTTTTTTTGCCCTCCTGTAAACCATCGATCTTAGCAACCGATTAAATGGTCGACCCTCAGTGTCTGTTTCCACAAAATACTGCATTATTTCAGGTCTAATCTTTTCTAATATATACCTGAAATGCCCAATTAGAGGATAGTTCTTTTTAATAGATTGTTTGTTTTGAGTTATGTCTGAAACCCCTAAAATCATCAATGGCATCAATAAAATTAGAACCCATAAAAAATTTAAGGAAATAAAATATGCTGAAAAACCAATTAAACTCAAAAAAACAACTGAGATCCCATAAAATATTCTCCTAGCATTCATATTTTTAAAAAATTTAATTACCACTTTTACTAAAAATTAATGATTAAAGTTACCTCTATTCCAAAATGCTAAAAATGTTAATTAGTAGTTGTTAATTGTTAATAATTAGATACTTTAAAACGAGTGTAAAAATCGCGCTTCATATATCTTTGCAGGACTAAATTGCAGAAAATGAATTTTATTGTATCAAGTGCATCTTTACTAAAACAACTTTCTCTTATTAATGGAGTTTTGAACTCTAGTAATACGTTACCAATTTTAGACAATTTTTTGTTTGAAATAAAAGGATCTCAGTTAAAAGTTTCGGCTTCCGATTTGGAAACAACAATGAGTTCAAGACTTTCTGTTGAATCAAAGCAAGATGGATTAATTGCAATTCCTGCAAAAATGTTAATCGAAATTTTAAAGAATTTAAGTGATCATCCAATTAAATTTTCAGTTGATGAAGGAAACTTTCAAATTGAGATCTCTTCAGATTATGGTAAATACAAATTAAGTGGCCACAGTGGAGAAGAATTTCCAAAAGTACCAGAAATTGAACAATCAAGTTCTTTAAAAATTACTTCTGAAGTATTATCAAGAGCGATTAACAAAAGTTTATTTGCCGCTGGTAGTGATGAGCTGCGTCCAGTAATGAGTGGTGTATTTTGTGAGCTTAATTCTGATAACATAACTTTTGTTGCTACTGATGCACACAAATTGGTAAAGTATCAGAGACTTGACGCTAAATCAGAAAACTCAACCTCGTTCATACTACCAAGTAAACCATTAAACCTGTTAAAAAATTGTTTGAGTAGCAATTCAGAAACAAAAATTGAATATAACCAAAACAATGCATTTTTTACAATTGGAGAACTTCATTTAGTATGCAGACTAGTAGAAGGAAAATATCCTAATTACGAAGCTGTTATTCCAAAAGAAAATCCAAATAAATTAACAATTGATAGAGGTTTACTATTAAACTCTGTTAAAAGGGTTTCTATTTTTGCAAATAAAACAACACACCAGGTAAATTTAAAATTAGCTGGTAGTTCATTAAATATTTCAGCTGAAGATTTAGATTTTGCAAACAAAGCAGATGAGAAACTAACTTGTAGTTACGCTGGAGAAGATATGGAAATCGGTTTTAACTCAAGGTTTTTAATCGAAATGCTTAACAACATTGATACTGAAGAGGTAATTATTGAGATGAGTGATCCAAGTAGAGCAGGAATTATTCTTCCATCTGATTCGGAAGCAACAGACGAAAATATTTTGATGTTAGTAATGCCAGTAATGGTTAATTAATATTTTCAATATTTCACTTAATAAAAAAGGCTTCTAATAAAAAGAAGCCTTTTTTATTATTATCAGTTTTCAATTATTGAGTGTTAACAAGAAGATCTTCTTTTAAAAAAAATATTCAAAGTAATATTTAACTTAACACCGTGAAGTTTATTCAAGACATTCCTACTGTTTTTAAAAATCGCTACTTTTTAGTTAGCATAGGGTTTGTTGTTTGGATTAGCTTTTTTGATCATTACAATTTCTTCTTTCATGCCGAACTTGTAAAACAAAAAGATGAGCTAAAGCAAGAACTTTTTCGTTTAAAAAAAGAAACCGCAAAGAATAAAATTTTTCTTAGAAATTTGAATAATAATGAATTTATGGAAAAATTTGCGAGAGAACATTACCTTATGAAAAAGAAAGGTGAAGATATCTTCATGTTAGACTAAACACTTATTTTTTCTCCAAAACCCTAATGTCATCACTAAAAAAGGTTTCTCCGTTTTTAATAACAATCACAACTTCGGTAAACGGTAATTGATTTATTAAATCTATTCCTATATCGACACCCAAAACTGTTACAGCTGTAGAAAGTGCATCTGCTAGTGTGGCATTGGGAGCTAAAACAGTAACACTTGTAATGTTATTTTCAACTGGCTTACAGTTTTTCGGATTTAGAATATGAGAATACTTTTTACCTCCTGATTTGAAAAACCGATAATAATTTCCACTTGTCACAACCGAAGCATTTGATACTTCAAGGGAAAATAAGATGTCATTAGTATTTATGGGATTAACAATTCCAATAATACTTGTACTTGTTTTGGAGGAAAAAGAAAAAATATCTCCTCCACAATTTATATGACCCTCCTTAACTCCTTTCAATTTCAATAACGAGGTTATCTTATCTGCCATATAACCTTTACCAATAGCCCCAAAATCAATTAACATTCCTTTTTTAGTAAGGTATGCTGTTGAATTGATTTTGTTAAGTTCAAGGTTTTTGAAATTAACTAATCCTAATACAGAATTAATCAAACTATCAGAAGGAACAATTCCGGTTTTCCAGTGCCAAATATTTAAAGCTGGTTTTATTGTAATATCAAAGGCTCCTTGCGTAGTTTCACTTAACTCCTTACAATAACTTAGAAGAGAAAGTAATTCTCTTGAGGTTTTCACAGGTTTTTCACCTGCGTATTTATTTATTCTAGACACCTCTGATGAAGAGTCCCAGGAGGAAATTATTTTATTTATTCTATCTACTTCATTCCAACAATTACTGAATAAAGAAGTATCATGAGATGAAAACTGAATAGTTAACGGACTACCCATTTTCATTCTAGTCTGCGTTAATAAAGATTCATAACCTCTCTTTAACTCTTCAATAATTAAAACAGAATTTCTCTTATGATCAATAGATATTGAATTGATTTTATCTACTATCGTTAGATAAGGAAAAGAACCAGTTTTATTATATAGCTTAGCTAAAGAATCCCTTCTTTGCAATTCTTTTTTAAGAATATTTTTTCTTCCTTGTGGAAAATCAAGGATTTCAAAATCAACTTTATATTCTTTGCAAAAACTTATAAAATCTTTAGATTCGATAAATTCTTTCTGAAATTTCATACACGGAATACACCAATCAGAGCCGGAAAAATAATAGAGCTTTTTTTGAGCCGTTAAACTCAAAGAAATAAGTAAAAGAAAACTTATAATTAGCTTCAAACTTAATAATTCTTCAAAGACAACAACACCAAAGTACAAGCTTCTTCAACTTCTATTCCAGCTTTTATTAGTTTAGTTTGAAAATCAGGATTTTCAGTGCCTGGATTAAACAAAACTCGTTTTGGTTCTAATGAAATTATTTTATCGTAATATGCATCTTGCCTCACAGCTCCAACATACATAGTTACTGTATGAATATCTTCAAAATCTTCCCATTCATTAATAATCGTTTTTCCAAAAACCTCACCTTTCTTAATTCCAAAAGGAATAATTTGATGCCCTGCTTCAGCTAATTTACCAGCAGCCTTATAAGCGTATCTATCTTTGTTTGGAGTTGCACCAATTATGAGTGTCTTTTTCATAAAACTTAATTAGGGTATATGCATAACTTTATGTGTCTGCAAACTAACATTCCATTTTGGATTACCCATAACATAATCTACAATTAAAGGCATCATTTGATCCAACTTACTCCATTCTGGTTGCAAGAACAACTTACAATCCGAATTTACCAATTCAGCATGTTCCTCAGCCCACATAAAATCATTCTTATTATGAATAATTATTTTCAACTCGTGTGCTAATGAATATACTTCTGGTTTGGGAGGAATGTTTTTTTTTGGTGATAAACATATCCAATTCCACCTACCTGAAAATGGATGAGCTCCGCTTGTTTCCAAATATGTTTGATAATGATTTCTGTGTAGAAAATTACACAAGTAATCTAAATTATAAATTGTAGGCTCTCCTCCTGTTATTACAACATCTTTTGACGGAATATCTTTTAATTTATCTAAAATAGAATCAACTTCTACCAAAGGATGAATACTCGCGTCCCAACTTTCTTTTACGTCACACCAGTGGCAACCTACATCGCAACCACCAATTCGAATAAAATAAGCTGGCTTTCCCGCTTTATCTCCTTCACCTTGTATCGTATAAAACTCCTCCATAATGGGAAGGAACTTTCCTGAATTTAGTAAAGTTTGTTGCTCTTTTGTTTGATTTTTTACGTTCACAGAAAATTATAAAAGAGATTCAATTATTTGTTCTAAAGAAACACCATCAGCTTCCGCTTTGTAGTTTCTCATAACCCTATGTCTTAAAATCGGCATTGCTACAGCTTTTACATCTTCTATGTCAGGAGAATATTTTCCATTTAAAGCTGCATGAGCTTTAGCACCTAAAACTAAATATTGAGAAGCCCTTGGACCAGCACCCCAAGTCAAATACTCTTTACTTATCTGAGGTGCATCTTTTGAGTCTTTTCTTGTTTTTACAGCTAACTTAACAGCATACTCTAAAACATTATCAGCAATTGGCACCCTTCTTATTAATTGTTGAAAAGCAAGAATTTCATCAACCGAAAGTATTGGATTTACATTAACCTTAACACTTGAAGTTGTAGCTTTTACAACCTGAATCTCCTCCTCTAATGATGGATAATCAACCCATAAATTAAACATGAATCGATCTAGTTGGGCTTCTGGCAAAGGGTAAGTCCCTTCTTGATCAATTGGATTTTGTGTTGCTAAAACAAAAAATGGATTTGGTAAGGCATAGCTTTTACCGCTATTGGTTACCTTCTTTTCTTGCATGGCTTCTAACAAAGCTGCTTGAGTTTTGGGAGGAGTTCTGTTTATTTCATCAGCTAAAAGTACGTTCGTGAAAACAGGTCCTTTTACAAATTTAAATTGTCGGTCTTCACCTAGAATTTCAGCCCCTACAATATCACTAGGCATTAAATCAGGCGTAAACTGAATTCGATTAAATCTTAATCCCAACGCTTGGGAAATTGTATTAACCAATAATGTTTTAGCTAAACCAGGCACCCCTACTAATAATGAATGTCCGTTAGAAAAAATCGAAATAACGATCCCTCTTACAACATCTTTTTGTCCTACTATAACTTTACTTATTTCTTGCTCAAGACGTTTAGAAGCTTCTGATAATGCTTTAATTCCTTCTACATCCGATTCAAAAATTACGGCCATATAGCTTTTTTTAAAATTTATTTAGTCTCGTTTTTATACCAAATCGACAACTCAGAGCAACTCTTATACTCCTCTGGAAGTTTAATAAACGTTCCATTTAAATGAGAAGAAATCCACTTCGATAATTCGTCATCTTGTTTTTGATTTAGAGCAGCTGATTTTATTCTATCATAATCAGTTGCAATATTAGCAGTGTGAAATTCTAATTTATCCATTAAATAAACTATTCTATATGCTCTTGAATTATCAGGCATAATGAATACTTGAGGCTCAGTTGTTTCACCCTCCTTTAATTGCTGAACAGTGAGATAAAGATTTTTATCCATATCCTCTACTTCAAAGTAATCGCCACCGGTTTCTGGATTTTGTACAATTCCACCATTTATTTTTGACTGCTCGTCATCGCTTAAATCAGAAGCTAACTTATTAAAATTTACATCTGTTTTAATAGCCTCTGCTATACTATCAGCTCTGTTTTTTGCCAATACTAAATCTTCGTCATAAATTTCAGGCATCTTTAAGATGTGTCTTGCATGAATTAGATTTCCCTTCTTTTCTATCATCTGAATTACATGGTAACCAAAAGGGGATTCAATAACTTCAGAAACTTCACCAGGCTGAAGTCTAAATGCAACAGCACTAAACTCAGGTACTAATTGATTTCTAGCTAAAAATCCTAAATCTCCACCTCTTTCACGAGAACCAGGATCGTCTGAATGAATTCTTGCCTGTAAATCAAAATCAGATCCATTTAAAATTCTATTTCTAACGCCCTCTAATTTAGTTTTAACTCTTTGTTTCTCAGTTAAATTGGGTTTAGCCTTAACAACTAGCTGAGCAATTTTATATGACTCAGGAACAACTGGTAATGAGTCGAGTGGAATTTCACTAAAAAATTCTTTTACTTCATTAGGAGTAACAGTCACAAATTGGGTGATTCCACCTTTAACTTTACTTGCTAAAATATTGTCTGCAACAGTTCCTCTAATTTCTTTTTTAAATTGTAAAACAGATTTACCATAAAATTTCAAAAATTCTTTTTCCGAACCACCAAGACGCATAAGCATATAGTTCATTCTTCTATCGATAGCATCATCAATTTCTTGATCAGAAACATCCACACTATCAACTTCTGCTTTATGAACCAATAATTTTTCAAATAACTTTTCCTTTAAAACATAACATTCAGTAGAAATATTTGAAGGAGCACCTTGCATTTTTAATTGCTCAATAGACGCTTCAACATCACTTTTAAAAATCGCATTTTTCCCGATTACAGCTTGAACTTCATCCAATAAAATAGGTTTCTCTTGTGCAAATACACTTGAAGTAACAATAGATAAAGCTATTAATAACCCTTTATTTATTTTCAACATATACTTTTATTTCTTTGTTCTTAAGAGCTATATTATAAAGCTCAATTTCTTTTTCCTGTATCAACACTTGTTTACGCTGATTAATAATAATGGCTTTTATTTTATCTTTAACCATCTCAATTGGTGCAACACCTTTTTTTAATCTGTTAGCACTAAAATAAATCATCCAAACAGCATTTCCATCAGGAGCTTCAGTGTAATTATAGTTTCTTAAGAAATGTTCATCATTGTAAAGTTTAAAAGGAATAAGATTCTTAAGCTCATCTAACTTTAGCCATAGACTGTCATTAGCCTCACAGAACAAATTTTCTGCTTGAACTATTGAGAAAAACTTTTCTTTTTTTACAGTGTCTTTATACTGCAATAGATATTTAATCTGATTAAACCTCTTATGCTTTTTCGGCACCTTAACGTAACGTACACGAATAATATTCTCTTTTAATTCAAAATTCTTTTGATTCAATTCAAAGTATGATTTAATCTCCTCTTTACTTACATCAAGGTTTAATGCCGAATCCAACAATTTCGCCTCGTAAGAATATTTAAGTAACGAAGTTTTATATGAATCAAGCTCTCTACTGAAGTCTTTATCTTTTTCAGGTAAAGTCTTATCTGCTTCAATTCCAACCACTTTTCCTTTGGCCCAAATTCTAATAAAGTCATCGACTTTATTTTTTTTAGATTGCCAATCCTTCCCAAAAACCTTTACGAGCTCATCAACTGTTAAATAATAGTCTCCAACCTCTGCAACGATTATTCCTTTAGGTTTAGCGCTCTCGTTAGTCATTCCACAACTATGAAAAATAATAACCAAAATAAGCACAAAAGGCCATCCAAATTGGATAGCCTTCAAGTGTTTATTTAAGATTTCTTTTATCATTCAGGAATCAATTGATTGTAAACTTCTTCGTTAAACTTAACTTTATACTTAGCATTTAGTTCATTCAACCATTCATTCATTAAGTAATCCTGGTATCTAGCAGTAACAAGTCCTTTTACATAAGGTAACTCTTTATTTTGTACAGGAATCACATTGTTTATTTTCAAAACAATGAATGTTCCATCAGCGTTAATGACCTTAGAAATTCCTTTTTTAAACTTCAATCCTTTTAAAACAGGTCTTTCTTTTGCTTCATAAACCCCCGCTTCAACTCTAATATTCAATTTTGATTTTTTATTAAATTCCTCTAATAAGAAAACATCATCTTTACCTTTTTTTAAGTATTTTCTTAATTTCTTGGCTGTAGAATCATTTATACACTTGTAAAGAACTCCATCCATTCTTTCATCCCAAGTCCAGTTTGATTGTTCCGCTTTATAATATGCATTTAGACCAGCAGTGTCAGAAACAGATTTATTCCATACTCTTTCACTCGTTAAATCAAACAGGATAATCCCCTCTTCGTATTCTTTTAATAACCTAACGTAGTTTTCATCTTTGTTTGGAAGCTGTGCTTTTTCATGGTCTTTTAAAAGATTTTCGATCCAAGAATCGTAACTGTAATTAACTAATCTTCTGTAATCACCACCTCTTTTTGGAACTAATTTTGATGTAAGTTCAAGTGCAAAATCCTTTTGAGTAAATGTTTTACCTGCAAAATCAAACATTTTCGTTGTTAGTTTATTTTCCGCAGGTGCTTGCCACTTTCCGGAGATAAGTGAAGTATCACAATACTCATAAAACCCGTCAATTCCATCTCTATTCTCTACAAATCCATATTCTTTTTTAATTCTGTTTATAACTGATAATTTACTTAATTCCGCTCTATCAGATCTTGCAACTTTGGTCTTTAATTCACTTTCTATGTCTTTAAATGAACCGATATCTTTCCTATCTAATCGCTGGATAATGTGCCATCCATAAATTGTTTTTATCGGTTTGGAATAAGCCATGTTTGAATCTAAATTAAACGCTGCGTTTTCGAATTCAGGTACAAATTTAGATGGTCCAAACCAACCTAACTCACCACCTTTTCTTGCGGTATTTAAGTCCTCAGAAAACTTTTGAGCAGTCGTTCGAAAGTTTTCACCCTTCTGCAGCATAGCATAAATTTCATTTATATTTTGTTCAGCATCTTTCTTTTTTGCCTCAGTCATTTCGGGTCTAACAACAGTCATAATATGAGAAACCTTTATCTCACCGACAGCATCTCTTTTAGTGTGAACTTTAACGACATGATAGCCAAACCTTGATCTAAAAACTTCCGCTATATCTCCTGGCTTTGTATTAAATGCAGCAGATTCAAAAGGGTAAACCATTTTAAAGGCACCAAAAAACCCTAAGTAACCTCCATTTTTTTTAGCACTTGGGTCTGTAGAGTATTGTTTGGCTAACGCTTTAAAGTCCTGACCACTTTCAGCCAAATTTTTTATTTTTAATGCTAATTTATAAGCTTTTAGAGTATCGTTAGGCAACGCGTGATAATCTGTCCCAATCAATATATGACTTGCTTCAACATTTACTATTGAGCGCTCGTACGCCTCTTTCACTAGTTTATCAGTAACTGTTTTATCTTTCAAATAAGACTCTGCTAATTGATCCTTATAACCTTTAAATTCTTTAATAAATTTATAGGTAGTATCATATCCTAAAGATTTAGCCTCCTTGACTTTTAATAAAAACTTAGAATATAATTCTCGGTAATTATTAAGTGAGTCTTTAGATGCTATATCTTCTGGAGTTGCATTTTTGTTAAATACATACCAAAAATCCTCAGCAGTGATTGTATCACCTTCGACACAAACTAACCATTTCTTAGCTAAATCATCGTTTAAACTTCTGGACTGAGCGGTAGCTGCAAAACCAGAAAATGCTAAAGCAATAATAAGTACTTTTTTAAATCTCATAACTTTTTTATTATCTACTATAATTTGGGGCTTCTCTTGTAATTGTAACGTCATGCGGGTGACTTTCTCTTGCACCAGCAGTAGTGATCCTAATAAACTTAGCTTTTTTCAAAGCATCAATATTTGCAGAGCCTGTATAGCCCATTCCTGATCTTAATCCACCAATAATTTGATACATAACTTCAGATAGCGTTCCTTTGTAAGGTACTCTTCCGACAATTCCTTCAGGAACAAGTTTTGTTGAATCAGCGGTTTTACCTTGAAAGTAACGATCTTTTGAACCTGCCTGCATTGCTTCGATAGACCCCATACCTCTGTAAGTCTTAAATTTTCTTCCCTCGAAAATCATTGTATCCCCTGGAGATTCTTCAACACCAGCAAAAAGTGAGCCAGCCATTACAACATCAGCACCAGCAGCCAAAGCCTTAACAAAATCACCCGAATATTTAACACCTCCATCAGCGACTAATGAAACTCCCGTTCCTTTTAAACCTTCAGCAACGTCCATAATTGCAGTTAACTGAGGTACTCCAACGCCTGCAATAATACGAGTAGTGCAAATTGAACCAGGTCCAATCCCTACTTTTACTGCACTTGCTCCAGCTTCTACTAGAGTCCTTGCAGCATCAGCCGTAACAATATTACCAGCAATTACATCCAAGTTTGGAAAAGCAGACTTTACTTCTTTTAATTTATTAACAATCCCTAACGAATGACCATGTGCAGAATCCAATACAACTGCATCAACACCAGCTTTTACTAAAGCGCTAACTCTTTCAACACAATCATCTGTAACACCAACCGCAGCAGCACATCTTAATCTTCCTAACTTATCTTTTGCCGCATTAGGTCTTAGTCGAACCTTAATGATGTCTTTATATGTTATTAATCCTACTAAACCTCCATCTTTATCAACTACAGGAAGTTTCTCAATTTTATATTCTTGCAAAATATCTTCAGCTTTTTTAAAGCTTGTATTTTCGTTAGCTACAATTAAACCGTCTGCAGTCATTAATTCAGAAACTAACTTACCTAAGTCTTTCTCGAAACGTAAATCTCTATTCGTAACAATACCAACTAGCTTGTTGTTTTCGTCAACAACTGGAATACCCCCAATCTTAAACTCAGCCATTAGGTTTAATGCATCAGCTACACTTGAATGTGCTGTAACAGTTACTGGATCTAAAATCATTCCATTTTCTGCCCTTTTAACTTTCCGAACTTCATCAGCCTGCTGCTGAATTGACATGTTTTTATGAATAACACCTATTCCTCCTTCTTGAGCCATTGCAATTGCCATTGCAGATCCTGTTACAGTATCCATTGCAGCAGAAATAACTGGAGTTTTTAGAGAGATATTTTTTGTTAATTTTGTAGTAAGATCAATATCTTGTGCAGTAGGTAATATATCAGCATAAGAAGGAATTAAGAGTACATCTTCGTAAGTTAAACCTTCTTGAATTTCTATTATTTTATTTCCTTGTGACATCAGCAATAAATTAAATTCGCGCAAGTTTACGGATTATCAACCAATATTCTTGGTTTACAAGTGTTAATTTATTCACAATTAAACATTATTTAGCTCTTTAGTTTCAATTTAAAATCACAAAATAACTAAACAAGTTTGATTAGTATTTTGCCAATTAACAGAACAATTAAAAACAAAAAAATTATTCAAATAAATATGGATATTTCGTGTGCTGAAAATAGTTAAGCTTTTAGGCTGAAATATTAGCTTTTTGATACTATTTAATATCAAATGAACATTTAAACCTCAAACAAGCAATATCCCAATGCTCAAACCTAAACAAATCATCAATGTTATACTGATGGTTCAATTTAGAGTTTAAATTAGGATAAAATATTGTTATTCCAGTTTCTTGCAAGAAAAAAGAATCATTAGGTTTTTAAACTGTTATTATCATAATTACGTTGAAAAGGAAAGGTTAAGGGATATTGAAATAGCAAAATATCAACTAAAAGGAATTTTTCACACTAACTATTTGCAGCACTGAATTAGTTATAAATTCGAGGGTAAAAAAAAAGAAAAGAGTATTGTATTACCTAAAAAACTTAGGCGAAAGTTTGTTAAAAATTAAAAGGAATAACCAGCCATAAAAAAAACCACTTAAAGCACCTATGGTAATATCAGAGGGATAATGAACACCTAAGTAAACTCTACTATAAGCTACTATTCCAGCCCAAATTAACAAGATGTACTTTGCTTTTTTTACAATTGGAATTAGCAAAGAGCCAATAAACATAGCAATTGCAAACGTATTTGCAGCATGTGCGCTATAAAAGCCATACTTACCTCCACAGTGACCTTTAACTAAATGTGGCTTAGGTTGATGTGTTGATTCAGTACGGCAGGGTCTGTACCTTCCTACTCCATACTTAAATGCTCTTGAAGTCTGATCAGCAACTGTTATTAATCCAATTAATAAGAAAATTATTAGAATTGATTTTTTTCGGTATTTGTAAATAATACCAGCTAACAATAAAGCGTAAAAAGGAATCCAAACAAATCGATCACTAATCCAATATTGAATAACATCCATCCAACCGCTATGCAAACCATTTAGGAAGGTGAAAATTTCGTGGTCAATATTTAAAAGCCAATCAAACAAAAATTAAACTTCTTTAAATGGATCATAATTTATTTTCTTCCAAAGAGTGTCCTTCAATTCGCTTAATCCCTTCTGTGCAACTGATGAAATAAACAAAGATGGGATACCTTCTGGCAATGTTTCTTTTATCTCTTGGATCAATTCATCGTCCAACATATCACTTTTTGATATTGCCAGAATACGCTCTTTATCTAACAACTCAGGATTATATTTTCTGATCTCATTTTCTAGAATATCATATTCTTTTTTAATATCATTAGAATCAGAAGGAACTAAAAATAATAGGATTGAGTTTCGCTCAATGTGTCTTAAAAAACGTAGACCTAAACCTTTACCCTCAGATGCTCCTTCAATAATACCAGGTATATCAGCCATAACAAATGACTGATCTTCTCGATGACTTACAATTCCAAGATTAGGAACTAAAGTTGTAAATGGATAATTTGCAATTTCAGGTTTAGCAGCACTTAGTACAGATAATAACGTTGATTTCCCCGCGTTTGGAAACCCAACTAAACCAACATCTGCCAATACTTTCAGCTCCAATAAAATCCAAACTTCAGAACCACCCAGTCCTTTCTGAGCATACCGAGGTGTTTGGCGAACAGAATTTTTAAAATGAGCGTTACCTAAACCACCTTTTCCACCTCGAACAATAATAATTTCCTGTCCATCTTCCATGATTTCTCCAAGAATCTCCCCAGTTTCAACATCTTTAGCAATAGTACCTATAGGAACATGTAAATACTTGTCTTCACCTTCAGCACCCGTACTTGTACTTCCGCTTCCAGATGCACCATGTGTTGCTTTAACGTGTTTTTGATACTTTAAATTAAGTAATGTCCAGTGCTGAATATCTCCCCTAAGGATAATATGACCGCCGCGTCCTCCATCACCACCATCTGGGCCTCCCATTGCGGTAAGTTTATCACGATATAAATGACTAGATCCTGGACCACCATTACCTGATTTACAGTTGATTTTTACGTAATCTATAAAATTGCTTCCAGACATAATTTAAATTCTTAATCAAAGACACACTTAATAAAAAACCCCTCTAACTTGTGTTAGAGAGGTCATAACATAATTTTAAGAAGGTTTATTTAACCAACTTTAATTCCATCAATAGCATCTGTAAGTTTCTCGAAAATTTCATCCACTGCACCAACGCCTTGTATCCCAATTTGTTTTCCTTGAGTAGAGTAAAAATCGACTAACACTGAAGTTTCCTTGTTATAAACAGCAATTCTATTCTTGATTGTATCTTCACTAGCGTCATCAGCTCTTCCGCTAATCTTGCCTCTTTCTAGTAATCTTTTTACCAACTCTTCTTCTGCAACTTCTAAAGAAAGCATTACAGAAACACCAGTTTTTTTATCCGCCAATAATTTATCCAATGCTTCAGCTTGTGCTTGAGTTCTTGGAAAGCCGTCAAATATGAACCCGTTTCCATCTAAATTTTCAGAAATTTTATTTCCAATCATTCCAATTACAACCTCGTCTGGAACTAAATTCCCTGCTTCGATTAATGATTTAGCTTTAACCCCAAGCTCAGTTCCAGCTTTCATTTCACCACGTAAAATATCACCAGTAGACAAGTGAATTAATCCGTACTTTTCTAATAACTTTTCTGATTGAGTTCCTTTTCCTGCACCAGGAGGGCCAAATAAAACTAAATTCAACATAAACTTTATTCTTTTAAATTTTTTCAAATTTAACTCTTTTAAGTTACTTTTCCATCTTTTAAGCTAAATTTGTAGGCATGAATAAAGGTTTTACCACTAACATTAAGATTGGAGTATTAGGTGGAGGTCAACTTGGGCGAATGCTTCAACAAAAGGCTTTATGCCTTGGGCTAGACATCGCCTTTATTGACCCCGATGAAAATGCACCTTGTAAAGAAATTAGCGCGCGCTTTTTTAAAGGTGACATAAAAGACTTCGAAACGGTTTATTCTTTTGGAAAAGGGAAAGATGTTATTACAATAGAAATTGAACATGTAAACGTTCAAGCTCTAGAGAAACTACAGCAAGAAGGAGTTAAAGTTTTTCCTCAACCAAATATAATTAAGATAATACAAGACAAAGGGTTACAGAAAATATTTTACAAAGAAAACAACATCCCTACTTCTGACTTTTTTCTTATTAATGAAAAGAGTGAAATTCCTTTGTTTAAAGAACATTTCCCATTAATGCAAAAAATGAGAAAAGGAGGTTATGACGGTCAAGGAGTTACTCCAATGCGTTCAAAATTAGATTTTGAGTCAGGATTTGACACTCCAAGTATCCTAGAAAAAATGGTTAATTTTGAAAAGGAACTTTCTGTTATTGTTGCTCGAAATGAAAACGGGGAAATAAAATCATTCCCTTGCGTGGAGTGTGAATTTAATCCAGAAGTTAATTTGGTCGAATTTCTATTTTCACCAGCGAATATTTCTGATGAAATCGAAAAAAAGTCTCAAAAAATCGCAAAAGACGTAATAGAAAAACTAGGAATGGTTGGAATATTAGCTGTTGAGTTATTTCTCACTAAAGACGGCGATATACTTGTAAACGAGGTCGCTCCTCGCCCTCATAATAGTGGCCATCAAACTATTGAAGGAAATTACGAATCTCAATACGGTCAGTTATTAAGGTGTTTATTAAACCTACCTCTAGGTGATACTGAAATTAAAAAGCCTTCGGTAATGGTTAATTTACTTGGGGAAAAAGGATTTATAGGAAATGCCGTTTATGATGGCATTGAAAAAGTACTTGCACTTCCCGGTGTATATCTACATTTATATGGAAAAGCACAAACTAAACCTTTTAGGAAAATGGGACATGCTACCGTTGTGAATAACACATTAGAGGAAGCTAAAATCATAGCCAAAAAAGTTCAAGAAGAGTTAAGAATTATTGCGTAAAAAATTAAACTATGAGTGTTGCACAAGTTGGAATTATAATGGGAAGCAAAAGTGATCTTCCGATAATGAGAGAAGCTGCTGAGTTTTTAAATGACTTAGAAATTCCTTTTGAAATTACGGTTGTTTCAGCACATAGAACTGCTGAAAGAATGGTTGAATACGCTGAATCTGCTGCATACAAAGGATTAAGAGTAATCATCGCTGGAGCTGGCGGTGCTGCGCACCTTCCTGGTATGGTTGCTTCTTTAACACCACTTCCTGTAATTGGTGTGCCAGTACATTCAAGTAATTCAATAGATGGATGGGATTCAATCTTATCTATCCTTCAAATGCCAAGCGGTATTCCTGTTGCTACCGTAGCTTTAAATGGCGCAAAAAATGCGGGTATTTTAGCAGCAAGTATTATTGGATCTGCTGATAAAGTAGTTCAAAATAAAATGATAGACTATAAAGCATCATTGAAAGATAAAGTACTCGGAAGTATTGATGAAGTTGAAAGTTTAGACTTCTCAATGAATGTAACTAAAAAAGCATAAAACAAACAACGCTTTGTATTCTTAAAATACAAAGCGTTGTTTTACTAAAAATTGTTTTGGAATTTAAAACCGATTAAACTCCGTATATCCCTCTATACTTTTCTTTCGCATATTTCACAAAATGTGCAATATTTAAAGGCTCTCCAGTAAACTTCTCACACAATTGTTCAGCAGTATATAATTTCCCATGCTGATGAATATTCTTTCGCATCAACTTCAAAAAAGCATCAACATTTCCAGATTCTAACTGTAATGGTAAACCTAAAATGTCCTTTTCTGCTTGAGCATAAAACTGAGCCGCATATAAACTTCCTAAAGAGTACGTTGGAAAGTATCCTAAGCTACCATGACTCCAATGAATATCTTGTAAAACACCTTCAGAAGGTTTAGATGGAGTTACGCCTAAATATTCTTGATATTTTGAATTCCACAACTCTTCCAAATCAACAATTTCAACTTCACCTTCCATTAAAGATTTTTCAATTTCGTAACGAATCAAAACATGTATATGATAAGTTAATTCATCAGCAGAAGTTCTTATTAATGAAGGTTGAACTTTATTAACTGCTCTATAAAAAGTATCTAAAGCTACTTCACCTAATTGATTAGGAAAAACAGATTGTAATTTTGGATATAAATAATTCCACCAGTGTTTAGCTCGACCAATATTATTCTCCCAAACTCTACTTTGAGATTCATGAATTCCTAAACTAACATATTCGCCGCTTGGTAAGCCATAATTATTACTTGGTAAACCTTGCTCATATAAACCATGACCACCTTCATGAATAGTACTCCAAATAACTTCTGCAATATCATTTTTGTTTACACGAGTAGTAACCCGTACATCATTTGCGTTAAAGTTAATTGTAAATGGATGCGTTGAGATATCTTGCCTACCAGAATTAAAATCATATTTCATTTCTCGCAACAAACCCAAACTAAATTCGAATTGATCCTCTTTATCATAAACTTGATATAAGAATGAATCATCAACCTGCTCCTTCTCGCTTATTGCTTTTACAAGCGGTACAATGTCATTTTTAATTTGAGTAAATACCTTTTCGAGTTTAACAACCGTTAAATCTTTCTCATAAAGATTCAATAAAGCATCGTATGGATGACCTTTAAAACCTAACAAGTCAGCTTTTTCCCGTTCTAACGCAACAATTTTTGTCAAAGCTGGAGCAAACACTTTAAAATCTTCCTCCTTTCTTGCTTGCTCCCAAGTTTGAAAAGCTTCAGATCTTGCCATTGCGCCTTTTTTAACAAAAGTAGTTGGCAACTTTTTATTTTGAAGTATACTCTCTTGTGTTTCTTGGAGGTTTCTCATCTCCTTGAAACCAAACGAGCTCTTATGAATCAAATGATAGACCAACTTTTCAAATTCAGGATCAACGGATAATTCATGAACCATGGCACTCAAAGTACTAAATTGTCGCGCTCTCACTTGAGCTCCCTTTGGTGGCATATAAATTTCTTGATCCCAGCTTAATAATGCCAAAGTAGAATTTAAATGTGCTATTTTCAGAAGATGCTCCTTATATGACTCGTATGTTTTTTTCATTATTTTTTTTTCATTTTTAATCCATAAAGTAAAAGCATACCCCAAGCTAAAATTAAAGTCATGCCTCCAATTGGAGTAATTGGACCTAGAACTTTCCCTAAATCGTTTAGCCCAATCTGCGATTTTAAAGCCAATAAGTAAATAGAACCTGAAAACAGCACAACACCAATAATTGTGAATAAAAAAGCCAAATTTAAATGCTTAGTAAACTTATCTTTTGGTGTAATTCCTAAAATTAGAATTAAGATTGTATGAAAAAACTGATACCGAACACCTGTTTTAAAACTTGCTATCTTGTTGGTTTTTAATACATCGGCATCAGGAATAAAATTTTGAATTCCATGAGCAGCCCAAGCGCCAATAATAACCGAAGACATACCGAAAACAGCTGCGGTTATAATTATTTTTCTTTGCATAATTTAAAAAATCACAGGAATCTCTCCTTGAAGTGTAATTTCTGATGTTCCGTGAGAATATAAAACAGAATCGATCAAATTAGTATCATTAACATAAACAAAAACACCTAAATGTCCTTCATATTCATCTAATTCATTTAACTGAACGTTAATATAATAACCATCATCCTTATTAGTTTGCAAACGCTGTCCGACCCAAAAACCATCCAATTGTTGATTGTAAGAAGTATCGTTTACAAAAACACTATCCCGTTTTCCCGAATCAAAATAATTATCGGAGTTGTAAGTGATTGATAAATCATAATTTGGTGTTACCTGGACTGCATACCATATCCTCCAAATTGGAGTACCCTCATTTTTAGAGCATCCCAAAAAAACAATAGTAAGGAGTAAAATTAGGATTTTTTTCATCGATTCTAAGTTAGTTATTTTTAAACGAATTGTTAATTAGCTTTAGCATAATTAACATATAAAATATAATTTTCAATACCTATCTTTACAGTAATGAAATCTATTAATATCAGAAACAAAAAAGCTTCTTTTAATTACGAATTAATTGAAAAATTGGTTGCTGGAATTGTTTTAAAAGGAACTGAAATTAAATCTATAAGAAATGGTAAAGCCAATCTTAACGAATCTTTTTGTGCCTTTGAAAACGAGGAATTGATTATCAAGGGAATGAATATCTCTCCGTATGAATTTGGAACTCATGTTAATCATGAAGCGAAGGCAGACCGGAAGTTATTGTTAAATAAAAAAGAACTCAAGAAGTGGCTAGCAAAAACTATGATTAAAGGGTATACTGTCGTTCCTGTTAGATTATTTATTACCGAAACTGGATTTGCAAAAGTCGAAATTGCTTTAGCTAAAGGAAAAAACACACACGATAAAAGAGAAACAATTAAAGCAAAAGATGCAACTCGAGATCTTCAACGTATAAAGGCTGGTAAATACTAAAATGGATTTTTTTAAGCAGATTTTAAACAAAGTTGATTCTAAGGCAAAATCTTCTGCTACCACACCTTTCAGTTATTTTATTCAAACTAAAAATCTGAAAATACATTATGTTCGAGTTCAATATTTCAAAAAAAGCACTTACCGATCTGCAGTTAAACTCCTTCAGGCTAAATATGGTTTTTATATAACTGTTTTTGAAGATGTGTATAAAACGAGTCCCGAGAAAACAATCGATCGGCTTTTATATCACACAGGAACTTCCATCCGAATTCATGGAAGAGCGACTTCAATTAAAAAAATAACAAAACCAGAAGCGGTTAATTTTCTGAAAAAAAATCATTCAAATTTGTCGTTAAAAACAAAATATAGTTTCGGATTATTTTTAAAAGAGGAACTTGTTGGTTTAGCCTGTTTTGGACAAATTATAAACATGCGAAACGGGTCAAAATCAGTTGTCTTAATTCGGTTTTGCAATAAATCAGGGCATCGAATTGTAGGTGGATTAACAAAACTTATTAAATACTTTGTTAAAACCTATTTAATAGATGAAATGATGACCTATTGTGATTTAGAATGGAGTAATGGAAACAACTATTCTAAATTGGGCTTTGAAAACAAAGGTAAAACGGAACCGAACGAATTTGTAATTCATTTACCCTCCTGCAATCGAATTTTTCTGAAAAAATTCGAAAGTGAAGTTCAATCCACAACTGTTAAATTTGATGATTACCGTAAAATTGAAAACTTAGGTTCTTTAAAATTTATTAAATACTTTAATGTCTAATTTAAACAACATACTCCCCGTAATTATTGGCCCTACGGCTAGTGGGAAAACTCACTTTGCTGTTAATTTAGCCAAAGAACTAAACGGCGAAATCATATCAGCTGACTCCAGGCAAGTCTATCAAAAAATGGACATTGGAACAGGAAAAGACTTAGATGAATACTCGATAAATGGTACGAACATCCCTTTTCACTTAATTAACATTTGTAAGCCAGGTAATAAATATAACATTAACTTATTTTACCACGATTTTGTAAATTCATTCAGTAAAATAAAATCCAACAATAACACACCTATTTTATGTGGGGGAAGTGGCTTGTATTTACAAACCGCATTAGAAGGAAATGAGCTCTCCGCAATCCCCTTAAATAATCCCTTGAGAGATCAACTAAAATCAAATTCTAAGGAGGAACTTCAAGACTTGTTTAAAAAATTATCAGACGAATTGAAAAGCAAACTAGATTCCAAATCAAATAAAAGATTAATTCGTGCTTTGGAAATTGGCGAGTTCTTAAAAAAAAATCCATATCCTAAGTTTCACAAACCAACTTTCAAACCCATTATATTTGGAATTGATATACCGAGAGAACAGCGAAGAAACAGAATAAGTGTTCGACTTAAATATAGATTAGAAAACGGATTAATTGAAGAAGTTGAAGAGCTTTTAAAGTCAACTTCAGCTCAAGACCTTAAATATTACGGTTTAGAGTATCTTTATGTAGTAGAATTTTTAGAAAACAAACACACTTACAAAGCGCTCTTCCAAAAACTAGAAATCGCCATTCATCAGTTTAGTAAAAGGCAAATGACATGGTTTAGAAAAATGGAAAATGAGGGATACAAAATAGATTGGATTGATTGGAGTTTGCCAACTATTGAAAAAACAAATTATGTTTTAAATAAACTGAAAAAAATTAGTTGATTTTTATTCCAAATAAGCAAACATCATCAATTTGTTCTTCGTGATTTTTCCAATTTTTATAAAAGGATATTATTTCTGAATTTTGAACAGGAATTGAAAAACTAGAGATATCTAATAATTTTTCATTCAACCTTCGCTTTCCTAACTTCTTTCCTTTAGGACCTCCAAATTGATCTTTATAACCATCTGTAGACATATATAAATGATCGCCTGATTTTAATTGATGTTCTGACATCGTATAAGTATGGTTAGGTATAATATGCTGTCCAATTGGACTCTTATCTCCTTTTACTTCAAATAGCTCACCGCCAGAGACTAAAGAGAATCCATTCATAGCACCAGAAAACTGCATTTTATTAGTTATGGTATTAATAACAACAACAGCCATATCCATACCGTCACCAATTTGTAAATCTGTACTCTTATCTGTAGCAATTAATTGGATAACCGAATTTCTTAATTCTTCTAACATTGTATGCGGTTCGATAATTTTTCTACCAAAAACAATTTCGTTTAATAAAGAAATCCCTAAACAACTCATGAATGCGCCAGGAACACCATGCCCAGTACAATCGCCAATTGCGATTATTAGATTATCACCAATAACATTACTCCAATAAAAATCACCACTCACAATATCTCGGGGTCTGTAAAACGTAAAATACTCCAATCCAGCACCCTCAATTAAAAATGAAGAATTTAGCATCGCTTGTTGAATTTTCTGAGCATAATGAATACTATCGGTTACGTCTCTATTACGCAACTTTAATACTTCATGGGTTTTATTAATTAAATCACGCTGAATCTTCAATTCCTCTTTCTGCGATTCTATTTCAGAGTTTTTATGTATCAAGGCGTTGTTGCTTCCCTCTAACTCTGAATTAACTTTATTAAGTTCAATATTTTTAACTGCAATTTCATTTTGTTTATCCTGAAGTTCGATATTTTTTTCTTTTAAAACTTCATTTCTTTTGTACCTCATAATATTATTTGCAGCAAAAGCGACAACCAACACTAACAACAAAGTACCCAAACCAAGCAGTAAATAAATAAAGATTTGATCCTTTTCCATCTCTGCTTCGTGAGCTAGAATTTTTGCTTCTTTTAATTCTTTCTGTTTTTCTAATAATTTAAGCTCTCGCTCTTTCCTATCTAACTTAAACTCAGAGTTCAATTGAGTAACTTTAAGCGTGTTCTCTCGAGATATTAACTCATCTTTCAACTGTTCATGTAGCTTATAATAAGCTAATGATTTACTATAATTCCCAATATTTTCATAAAGGACTTGATACGATTTATAAATTTTTTTTATATCAGGCAAATTATTTGTCGAGTCTGCAATTTCTTTAGCTTGCTTTAAGTAAAATTCAGCTTCTTTCTTATTCTTTAACTCTGAAAAGAAATCTCCTAACTCATAAAAAATATTTCCCTTAAATTCAATGTTATTTAGAGAATCTAACATTAATAATGCTTCCTGCAAATGGCCTAATGATTCATGGTAATCACCTATCTTTCTTTTAACAACACTAATATTTATAAGTGTATAAAATTGTCCTTTTAAATTGTTTTGTTTTTTAGCTGCATTGTAAGCTGCATTAAATTGATCAAGAGCCATGTTATAATCGGCCATTTCCATGAAAACATTTCCCATTCCGTTATAAATATTTCTATTTATATTAGGTGTGTTGTGCTTCTCAGCTAGGTTTAATGCCTCATTTAAATATTTCAAAGCATTAGGATATTGTTTAGTTTTTGCGAATACATTACTTAAATTTATTAATACCCCAATTTTTCCACGGTAATTTTTGGAGTCTTCAAAATACCTAGTAGACTTCATAAATAACTCAGCACTTTGTGAATAATTCCCTGCTTTTTTGTGAGATAATGCTAAGTAGAAATATCTATGACCTTCTAAGGTATCAATGTGTCCTAGATTTAATGACTTCTCAATTAAATATCGAGTTTTAGAATAATTGTTTTTGTTGTAATTTGCCAATCCGGTAAAGAAGTATAGTCTTGATTTTTCTCCTGATTCAATTTTGAAGTTTCTTAAGCTCACAAAATCTTCTAATCTATCGGCATAAATTAGAGAAGAATCAGGATTGGAACTAGTTAAACCTTTAATAACTTCAATGTAGTTAGAAACAGAGTCAGATAAGCCTGAAGATTTACTTAAACTAATTAGGTTTTCTTCATGCGTTTGTTTTCCAAAACTAACGATGCAAGTGCAAAAAGTAATAAAATATAATAAACTCCTTTTCAAAATTTTATTTTTAAGTCAAAAATAATACGAAAAATTGATCCAAGTTCCCTTTTGAAAAAAAAAAGCTTTGATCAATGATCAAAGCTTAAACTGCTATCCTAAATATTTCATTAGTGCGGCGCTCCTTGAGGAGTGTTTCAATCGACGGATTGCTTTTTCTTTTATTTGTCTTACCCGTTCTCTTGTTAAATCAAATTTCAGACCTATTTCTTCAAGAGTTAAATTCGTTTTCACAGACCTATCAAAACCAAAATATAGTTTCAAAACATCTGATTCTCTAGGAGTTAGAGCTCTTAGAGCACTAGAAATCTCTTGTTTTAATGATTCTTGCATTAAATGCGAATCGGGTCGCAAAGCATCTTTTGCCCCCATTACATCATATAACGTTCCTGAATCTGACTCATCTCCCAAAGGTGCATCCATAGAAATGTGTCTTGAATTATTGCTTAATGAAGTTTTCACTTCGTCAATACTTATATCCAGTGCTTCTGCAATTTCATTTACAGAAGGCTCGCGTTCGAACGTTTGCTCTAATTCCGAAAAAGCTCTATTTATTTTATTTATATTTCCAATTTTGTTAAGAGGCAAGCGAACTATTCTTGCTTGCTCGGCTAGAGCTTGTAATATTGATTGTCGAATCCACCACACCGCATAAGAAATAAATTTAAACCCTCTTTTTTCATCGAATCTTTGAGCAGCCTTTATTAAACCCAAATTTCCTTCATTTATTAGATCGGGTAATGTTAATCCTTGATTTTGATATTGCTTAGATACCGAGACCACAAAACGTAAGTTTGCTTTGGTTAATCGATCGAGAGCTCTTTGATCACCTTCCCTAATTTTTACAGCTAATTCAACTTCCATTTCTGGTGTAATCAATTCCTCTTTACCTATTTCCTGAAGATACTTATCAAGAGAGAGGCTGTCGCGGTTAGTGATTTGCTTGCTTATCTTTAACTGTCTCATTTTAATAGGATTATGGGTGCATTTAAATCTACGGTAATCATCCTATTAAGGTTCGCGTTTTAAATGAAAAACACGAGAAATACACTCAAAAAAAATAAGATTAACAGTTTGAGTTAAATCACATAAACAAACAAGAAAGTACTGTATATCAACCAATAACAACCACTATTTTCACTGTTTTATTTTCGAATATTATTAATTCGAAATATTTCCTTTTTTAAGGTGTTTTACGTACTAAGAAATAAAAATGTGGAAAATCCCCTATTTCTTAATTAAATTTGTGTTAAACTACAAGCATGAGCAAGCAATTTTTGGCAGATAGAATTAAGAAAATGAAAATCTCAGCTACTATAGCAATGAGTGCTAAAAGTCGTGAATTAAAAGAGCAAGGGCTTGATGTTATTAGCTTAAGTTTAGGTGAACCTGATTTTAACACACCTGATTTAATTAAAGAAGCTGCAATCACAGCAATCCAAAATAATTTCTCAAAATATCCACCAATTGCAGGTTTCCCAACTTTAAAAAATGCCATTTCAAATAAATTTAGATGTGAGAACAACCTTGTTTACAGATCTAATGAAATAGTAGTTTCAACTGGTGCTAAGCAGTCACTTGCAAACGTTATCCTTTCTTTAGTAAACGAAGGAGACGAAGTATTACTGCCAGCTCCCTTTTGGGTTTCCTATGTGGAACAAGTAAAACTTGCAGGAGGAATACCTGTTGAAATACCAACATCAATTGAATCAAATTTTAAAATAACAGCAAAACAATTAAAAAATCATATCACTCCAAAATCTAAATTATTAATTTACTCATCTCCATGTAATCCTTCAGGATCATTGTACAGCAAAGAAGAATTGGACGAATTAGCAAATGTCATTTTGGAAAAGGAGGATTTGTTTGTTTTAGCAGATGAGATATACGAGTATATCAACTTCACCGGGAAACCACATGCGAGTATGGCATCCAACCCAAAAATATGGGAAAGAACAATTACGGTAAATGGTGTTGCAAAAGGATTTGCGATGACTGGTTACCGTATCGGTTATATTGGTGCTCCAGAATGGATTTGTAAAGCTTGTGCAAAAATACAAGGTCAAATCACCTCTGGTGCAAATTCAGTAGCTCAACAAGCCACCATAACAGCAGTAAATGAAGGAAAGGAATTAGTTTCTCATATGGTTACTGCATTTCAACAAAGGCGAAACATTGTTTTTAATCTACTTAGCGAAATTCCAAATGTCATCGTTAACAAACCAGAAGGTGCATTTTATTTCTTTCCTGATGTAAGTAGCTACTTTGGGAAGAAACATAAAAATCTAGTTATAAATAACGCAACCGATTTATGTTTGTACATTCTTAATTTTGGCTTAGTTGCACTTGTACCTGGAGATGCATTTGGAGCGCCAAATTGCATTCGAATTTCTTATGCTAGCGCAGAAGAGGTATTAATTGAAGCAATAAAAAGATTAAAAAAAGTATTAAATGAATTAGAAGGTTAAATCACATCAACTTTATTCCTCCATCTACTAATTCGATTTTACGGGCACGGTATAAATTACCTACAGCTTTTTTAAAAGCTTTTTTACTCATTAAAAGAACTTTCGAAATTTCAGCAGGATCACTTTTATCATGTAAATTTAAAGTACCTCCATTTGCGTTTAAAACATCTACTACTTTTTGGGTGTTAGGCTCAAAACTAGCAGTTCCCTCTCGCTGCAAAACAACATCAATTTTGTTGTCTTCACGAATGGTTTTTATAAACCCAACCAATTTCTGTCCAATTTTCAAAGGCTGGTTAACATCGTTTTCAAAAATTAAACCCGTGTGCATCTCATTAATCATAACGTTTACACCAAGACTCGAATTTCTTAAAACCATCAATTCAACTTCGTCTCCTTTTTCTAGTGGAATGTGCTCATTATCTAAAAAACGACCTAATTTAGTTGTACCTACTAACCTTCCCGACTTAGAATCCAAGTACATATAAACAAGATAAGTACGTCCTTCCTCCATCGGCGCTTCTTGCTCTTTATAAGGAACCAATAATTGCTTCATAATTCCCATGTCAACAAATGCTCCCATTCGGTTCACTTGCTCAACAACTAACGGAGCAAAATTATTAAGTTCAATTTTAGGCTTTAGTGTAGTTGCAATAATTCGCTCCTCATTATCAAAATAAATAAACACATCAATATCATCACCAATCTTCAATCCCTCAGCTATATAGGCATTGGGAAGTAAAACTTGATTAAGCTCGTCGTCACCTCTTAAGTACATACCCTGAGCTTCCTGTCTTGCTACCGTCAATCTGTTTATCTCTCCTAACTTAAAACCTTCCATCCTGTAAAGGTATTACTTAATTACGATAACTAATTATTTTCGTCCACTAAGCAACTCCTGAAAACACCTAACGTTACTAAAAATGCGTTAAATAATATTATTAAATATTAACTTTGGTAATTATGAAAAAATTAATCTTTTTCTCAGTGTTAGCCTTATTTCTTTCATCTTGTATGAAAGACAATCAAACAACTTGGGATACGCAAATGTTAACTCCCATTGTAAAGTCGACATTAACGGTTTCCGATTTATTGAAATCAGACGACATAATAGAAAATACTGATAGCTCTTTGTCACTTATTTTTACAACAGAATTATTCGAAATGAATACAGATAGTTTTGTTGTTTTACCCGATTCATCTTTCGAGTTTGGTGCAAGTTTAGAATCTCTTGAACTTCCAAATGATACCGTAGAATACGTGATTACTCTTGGGGAAATGATTAGAAGTTTAAATAACCCAATATTTGAAGCAAGCTTTATAGCCGCGCACAATGCAGGAACATGGCAAGGTTTTACCTTTGGTAATGATCTCCCTCTTAGCGGACAAACGTTTGACATATCAATGGACGATTTGTTTAATGAGTTAGTTTTAGCTGAAGGAACAGCCGAAGTTATTATCGAAAATGGATTGCCATTTGATCTTAAAAACCTAGCTTTTCAATTAGCAAATGCTCCTCAACCATCAGGTGATACAATTATCGAGCACACATTCCCTTTAATTAG
The DNA here is from genome assembly GCA_029251005.1 of Flavobacteriales bacterium. Classification (GTDB taxonomy): domain Bacteria; phylum Bacteroidota; class Bacteroidia; order Flavobacteriales_C. Next base: position 32,730 of record JAQXEE010000013.1, read on the forward strand.
TAAAAACTCTAGTGAGTCAAAAACTCTTTCGTTAAATAACAAAACAGTCTTATCTGATCTTGTTGCAGAGTTACAAAGTTTCACACTTGGGTTAATTTTAGTAAACGGAATTACACCAATCGATACCAACGATGGAATTATTGCCAAAATAATTGTAAAAGACCTTAAACCAACAAAAGCGACAGCTACCTGGCCTGATCAAAATGTTATAGAAGAAACTCGCTTAGTTCCCTTAGCATCCAACATTGATGTAAAACTAAAAAACACAACAATTAGAAGCGGCAACGTATTTTTTGAAATTTATTCTAGTTTACAAGATTCAATATATATAAGTTATTCCATTCCAAACCTTCAACGTCCTGGATCAAATGAACCGTTTATTATCGATACCGTAATCCCGCCCGCTCCTACTCGTAATATCGGGGATCCTATTACATTTTCTCGATTAGCGAATTCATATCCAATGAACGGTTATGAATTTGCATTTAATGGTTATGGGATCGAAGATGAAGTTAACACAGTAGTTGATTATAATGAAAACGGAATAATAGATTCTGATACAATTAATTCTTACGTAACAATACTAAAAGCTAAAATTGAATATACTGGAGTTAAGAAAACACTTTCTTTAGAGGATACAGTTTACGTTAACGCTAAAATACAAGACTTACGCCCAGATATCGCGCACGGATACATTGGGAAAAAATCGGTAAATATTGGCCCTAGTGAAATAGATTTTGATTTATTCAACAAAATAAAATCTGGTAACATTGAATTGCAAGATGTTGACTTCACGATAGAAGTTGATAATGGGATTGGAGCTGCAGCAGTTGCAAGAATTACTAATTTAACGAGTGAAAATAAGTTTGGAGATCAATTAGCTTTAACCTTTAAGAGTGATAATGATACTATGCAAATCGCAGCAGCAACTGAGTTGTCTGAAGGTTCTGGTTCAATTCATACAAATTCATCAAGAACACTAACGCCGGATACTTCAAACATTGATAAATTTATCGAAAACCTTCCAAACAAAATAACCTACGAAGTTGATGTTCAATTAAACAATAATGTTGATGAATCAACAATCACAAAAGCAGAAATTGTAAGTAGTCCACCTAACTTTATTTACCATGGTGATAACATTAAAGCCAATCTTAACATGGAAGTCCCGCTTTCGATAATAACAGACTCCTTGGTATTGGTTGATACACTTGACTTTTCACTTCAAACCGAGGAAGGAAATGAAGTTGAAAGTGGAATATTTAAACTATTGGTTGATAATGGATTTCCATTAGATGCTACTACTTCCATGTACTTTCTTGATGATAACGGAGTTGTTTTAGATTCACTTTGGTCTGATCAAACAATCTACAGAGCTTCTGTTGATTTTAACGGAAAAGTTTCATCTAAAACAAGAACAATTATTGAATTTGAAATATCTCAAGCTAAAATGGAAACTATTAAATCTGCTTCTCAAATTAATTTAGTGGCAGGCTTCCATACTTTTAATCTTTCCGATTCACAAAAGGCCTTTTATAAGATATACAGCCATTATGCTTTCAAAATGAAACTAGTTGGCGATTTTAAATACCAATTCTCTAATTAGTATTCGACATGAAAAATTACATAGCTATTTTAATTTCCTTTTGCTCACTTGCTTTAACCGCCCAAAATAATTTTGTCTTACCAGATTCATCCAACCAATTTATTTTTAATAGTTGTGGTGGTGTCGGTTCATCAGGAATTACACAGAAATTCATTAACAAATTTTTATTCCCTAACCATATCGATAGGGATTTAAAGGATGAAACATTAAAAAAATTAAACGAAAACAATCTTTTCGGTGGTTCAATACTAGGACAATTCAATCTGTTTTTCGATTCCAAAAATTACGCTTCTAAAATTTCTAATATTTTCGGAATTGGATTCAGTTCAAATATCCAAGGTAACCTTTCATTCACTAAAGACTTATTTAAATTAACCTTCTATGGTAACCAACCATTTGCAGGGGAATATTTATCGTTAAACAATACATCGTTTAACAAAGTATCCTACTCCAATATCGAGTTTTCAATAGGGAAAACAATTAGTGGCAAAAAAGCAAGAAAAAGCCTTTGGATAGATTTAGGTTTAGTTTTAGGACATTCCTTTACAAACTTCGAATTAGAAAAAGCATCAATATATACAGAAGAAAATGGTGATTATTTAGACATCAACATCGAAAATTCTAAATTTCATTTTTCTGACACATTAAGTTTAAGTCTTGTTCAAGGTTTCGGAGTGAAATTAGACTTTCACTACAGCTACCAATCCAAAAAGACTACATTCTTATTCTCTGCTGAAAACTTAGGAGGAATTAGATGGAATAGCACTACAACTGCAAGTTTAGATACAACACTTCGGTTTGATGGCATCGAAATTGGAAGCATATTTCAATTGTCAGATTCGGTTTTAAATGAAGTATCAACGTTAGATTCATTAATTAAAATAAAAAATGGGAGCTCATTTAAAAATTTACCAATAAACTTAACGGCTTATTTTCAAAAAGAATTAAACTTCTTTAGAATTGATTTTTTACTTAGGTATAGAGTCAATTCAAACTTTACACCTTATACAAGATTTGGAGCCAATTTAAACCTTTCAGTTTTTCAACCTGGAATAACAGTAGCATACGGTGGTCATAGTAATCTACAAGCCGGAATTAATGCAGATATTAAGCTAATAAAGAAAATTAAAATTCAAGTTGGTACCAATAATCTGTTGGGAACGTTAATCCCAAATTCGAGCACAGCCTTGGATGCTTATGCAGGTTTGAAAATGAAGTTTTAATTACTTAACCAAAAAGTTAAACTTGATTTTACCATTAAGTATTATTTAAGCTGAAAAACAAAATCATTTCAACAATTTAGCTAATTTAATAGGCTAAACCATACAAAAAGAAAGCGTCTACTAGTAGAATTATTCTGTTCTAAATCCTAAAAACAAAATCTAGAGAGATATTTTAAATTCTTCTACCGAACATAAAAATGGATGATAAACTCAATAAAAGCTTATCTAAGTAGATCAAATTTAGATACGATAGGAAAAAATCGAAAGTTAAAGGGTCATGAATTGATTCATGACCCTCTTAAAAAAAACTTTATAAGTTAAAATTTAATTTATTTTTTCACTAAAATAGAAGAACTAGTAAATGAATCACCTTTTATTTTAACAATATAACTACCTGTCGATAAACCTTCTGTATTTAAAGAAACTAATTTAGAGTTTGAAAATAACTCTGTTGAAATTGTTCTTCCATGAAGATCTAATATAGAAACCTCTAAATTAATATGAGCCTGACCTAACCTAACACTAACACTATTTACTACTGGATTAGGAAATACCTTCACAGATTGCTTTGCTATTTCATTTAAACTCGTCGAAATTACTTCAACAAAATTTAGCTTTCCAAACATTCTAGTTGTATGATATGCTCCAAAATTATCACCGTAAGCAATAATAAAATCAACTTCACCCGCTTCAGCAACAAAATCGTAAGCGTTATTTTCAGTTGTACTAGCTATTAAATCTCTAGTAATGCTGTAATTAAATTTACTTGTGCTTGTTCCTGCAGTATACGTATCAATTGAAAAAAGATCTGTAGCTTGCTTTGTACCAATACCTCGAGCTGCTAAATTTCTTTCATGAACATTTTGTTCTCCACTTTCATTAACTATTACACAATAAGTACCGTTCATAGTTTGTGATCCAAATCCAACTGCAACCCAATCTTTTTCATTACCGCTTAAATCAATAGTGACCTTGTTCGTTTCACTGTCTAGCGTCACAAGCAAGCTTGAAGCGTTAAAGTCTAAAGAGGCTTGATACCTTGTAGCTTTAAGTGATATTGATGTGATTAATGCAATTCCAAAAAGTAAAATAGTCTTTAAATTCATATTTTTTAATTTTAAATTATCGTTAATTAAAAATACGAACAAACAACAAAATATAAAAAAAACAAAAAAACTTAAAATGATTTTTTATAAAATAAAAACCCACATAAATAAATAATAACAAGTGGTTTATGTGGGGAAAATATTTTTTTTTAAAAAAAATAAGGTACTCAAAATATCTTTTAATGTTAAAATAAAATATCGGTTCACAATTACACTTAAAGAAACAAGCTTTTGGATTAGCTTTTTCATGTCTGATGAACATTCTGTTTTCATTATGCTTAAAAAGTAAAAATCATCAAAACAAATCATGTAAATTCATGGCGGAAATACGACCAAATATGCC
>JAQXEE010000019.1 GCA_029251005.1 Flavobacteriales bacterium
CTTTAAAAAAAAAAGATAATTATGGTAGCAAAAATTCAAAATTCAATTTTTTCAAAACATGTAGCGGTTCTTTTATCGTTTGCGTGTTTATTTATGTCTTTCTCCATTAAAGGAGATGGTACGGTAGTGTTAAATGCAGGAACTCCCGTTTCATTAGAAACTATAAATATGATTCAATCTGACAATGTTTCTGTTGGTCAGACGATTGATTTTAGAGTTAAATATGATGTTAAGGTTGATGATAAGGTTGTCATTGCTGCAGGATCAATTGCAAAAGGTCAGGTTATGAGAGCTCAGCGCGCAAAGGCTTTAGGTAAAGAGGGATTTGTTGAAATACAAATCAAATCTGTTACAGCGGTTAATGGTGATGAAGTATTCTTAACAGGAGGTAATGTATACCAAGAAGGTGAGGATAAGCAAACTATGTCTATTGCGCTAGGATTGTTTGTTTGTATTTTATTTTTGGCTATGAAGGGTAAGAACGCTCAAGTTCCTCCAGGGTATCAAGTTAGCTCTTCTGTAGCGACTACATTAAAAATGAAAATTTAATATTATTATCAGCACGAGTTCATCAAGAAAAACTCGTGCTGATTACTTTTCTTAGCGTGTTCTTCTTTACTTACCCTAACATACTTTAAGAATACCTTCTCCGTTTGGTGTCCTGTAATAGCCATGATTGCTAATGTTGGTAGGCCTGCTAAGTAGGCATTTGTAGCAAAACTTCTACGGGCACAATGTGATGTTACTAGCTTCCATTTAGGTTCGATGGTAGTTGTTTTCTGTCCTCCCGTCGTTCTTGTCGTTTTAACCAATTCGTCAATTTTAGCCACCCTACACACCTCTTTAATGTACTTGTTGAACTTCTGATTTGAGATTACTCTAGGTTTACCATCGTACTTATTTAGTATCCTTCTAGCTTGTGGGTGAACAGGTATGATTACTTCTGTGTCCGTCTTCTCTGTACGAATCTTAAACATTGTTCCGTTGTTGATTAGGTGTAGTGAATCTAGTTTACCGTAATCCTGTATCCTTACTCCTGTGTAGCATTCTAGTACAAACAAATCTCTAACATTTTCTAAGTGGGGATAGGGCATGATAGTTTGGATAATTTGGTTGATTTCTTCTTCATTTAGGAATATGGTATCTGCTTTCTCTGTTAACTTTTTGAATCCTTTGGTTTGAAACAATGAGCTATTGTGTAACCCGTCAACCTTAGCGCTGTTCATGATTGCTTTAATGTTTTTAATCTGTGTTCCTATTGAGTTGGTAGAGAGGTTACATTTCTTACAGTAGTCGATGAATGAATTGTAGAAATCCATATTTACGTCATTAAACAACACTACTGAACGGCTTGTTTTCTGGAAGTCTCTGATGTGTTTAAGTGTTACCCTATACTGTTTTATCGTTCCAATCTTTTTTGTGGAGAGTGAGCGAGAGATGAAGATCTCTGCATACTTCTCTAGTTCGGTTATGTCGTTACTTTTCTCAATGGGGTCGGATGTGTTTTTCTTTACTTCAGCGAGTATGTTACAAATCTCAGATTTACCCAACCTGCCCTCCCTTTGTAGAGTTCGGATTTGTTCGAAAATCTTGTTTCTGATGGTGGAGACTAGAAAAGTAGTTTCATCATCTTTCTTTACTCGTTGGTTTTTTACATCCCATGATTTCTTTGGTACTGAGATGCCAATTGTACCTCTTACTCGGATACCCGATACTGAAATGTCAGCATACAGGTATTCCATTCCACCTTTTTGGCGAATTGTTACTTTCATTTTACTTGAATTTATTAGGTTATTGAATTGGGACTACTGTGGACGCCTCTTGGGACGTTTTACTCCAAGTATTCCTTAGTATTAGTGATGTAGAAATGTGTTGAGAGTAGCTCTCTTTTGGTATCCTACGATATTGAATGCATTAATTTTGCGCCCGCATTAGTTTGCCCGATGGTGTAACGGTAGCACTACAGTTTTTGGTACTGTCTGTCGGGGTTCGAATCCCTGTCGGGTAACACCTTAAAAGCTCATCTTTAGATGGGCTTTTTTCTTTTACTAAGGTTTGTGACGTTACGATTAAATTTACATTTGGGCTTTGATCGAAAGTTGGGTCGGTTTAATCTGAACTTTAAATCGTCAACACATTCTATTTATACAGTACTAATTTCAAGTTTTTAATCATTTTGATCAGTAGTAATTTACTCGTTGATTTGGGATTTTTTGCAAATTTTTGAATTCAAGTTGTAGTATTTAATTCTGAAAGTAACTCAGTTAGTTATACTTTTGAAGTATTAAATTGATTATTATGAAACACATTATTGCATTGTATTTATTTTTACTAAGTTTTATTGGCTACTCCCAAGATGGAGACGCCTTTGATATAAGCAATAACATTGGGTGGAATATAGAAATGATGGGGACAATTTCTATAAATCATCAACCAGGAAATGATTTAACCGTTCCCTTTGTTGGTGTAGGAGTATATCCTCGATATAATTTGTATGCCCCGTTCGATTACTTAAGTATAAGCACCGGGCTTCCATCAAACTTCGGAATAGTTCCAGGAGATGATGATTTAATGTATTTACCCTTATGGCAACCCTTTTTTGATACAAATTTAGAGGTTGCTTTAAACTTTGGGGAAAGGGCAAACGTAGCTAGTGATTACCTATTTGGCGGGTACATTGGTGCCGGATTTGGATACAACTACGCCGCTTATTTCCCTGATGGTGAAAACAAATTTGTTTCAAGTGCGTTAGGTCCCGTTTTTAGTTTTGGTTTGAGATATAACTACTTAGGCGCTCCTGTTGGAATAAGAATGGCATACATGCCTGGATTAATAAATAATTTTAAGGAGGATCCTTGTAATTGCATTGTTTACAATAGTGGAACAACTCCTCAGGTTTTCACCTTAAGTTTGTTATACAATGTCCTATAAATTCTATTTCAAAAGATACCCGTTATAAATGAAAAGTTAAACTTTTTTAGGAAATGCCTATACCTAAGAAACACGCTTCTGGGCTCAATTATTATCTTTTGAAAGTTACTATTGTTCTAACCGATTTTGATGGAGATGGTAACTTTACAATAATCAAAGGTTGTTATTATAATTCAAACCAATCTTTACAAACTCATCTTTTAGGTGAGTTTTTTTGTACTCAATTGTTTTCTGCCTTAAAGGGACAACTGGGGTCGTCTCTTGAGACGTTTTACCTCAAGTCGCCCTTTATATTAGTGATATAGTGATGTGTTGACAGTATCTCTCTTTTATATTACTATGCTCTTATCTACATTATTTTTGTGCCCGCAATTAGTTTGCCCGATGGTGTAACAGTAGCACTACAGTTTTTGGTACTGTCTGTCGGAATTCGAATCCCTGTCAGGTAAAACATTTAAGCCGGTCTTTTGGATCGGCTTTTTTATTTTAAATCCTTTTCCAATGCAGTATTTCAATTTAATTGTATTCTCGCTGTTTTCAATTGCTGTTTTCTCACAATCTAATTCTATCGCACTACCGATTGATGCTAATATTGTTGAATTCAAAGAAAAGGCATTAGTAGTTGTTAAAAGCATGCCGAATTTTGCTGAATGTAAGAGTGGGAGTAACGCGCAGAGATATGAATGTACTCGCCAATTAATCAATAATTATGTGAGTCAAAATTTTGTAATTCCCCAAAAAGCAATAAAAAATAAAATAACTGGAACAACCTATGTGAGGTTTATCATAAATAAAAAAGGAGCGGTGACCAACATTAAAATAATCAAGTCTGCACACAAAATATTGAACTCTCCAAGCATTAAAGCAGTACGAGCCATCCCAAATTTAATTCCTGGGAAACACTTAGGCAAAGAGGTCCCTGTTATATATACAATACCAATTAAAATTTCTTACTAACACTTTTTACAAAAAAAATCCCTCAACTAAGTTGAGGGATTTGATGTTAATTTGGATCTAATTCCTGTCCGTCAGAATCGTAAAAATGATATTCTAAAATTTCGTTATCAAACATCGGCAACAATTCCAGTTTTGCTCCTATTCTTTTCTGAAGTTTATTCTTTTCATTAAAAAAAATTCCTTTTGTTAAGTATGACTCAATATAAGGGTGAACCGAAACTCTTAATTTATTTAAGCCCTTAGATTTCACTATTGTGCTAGCTTGACCTTCGAGAACTTTAACAACATTAATACTAGACTCAACTTTTCCTGAGCCTGAACAACTTGGACAAACCTCGGTTGTAACAACTTTTGTTACTGGGCGAACCCTTTGGCGAGTAATTTCAATCAAACCAAATTTACTTGGTGGAGTTAAACTATGTTTAGCTCTATCGTCTTTCATTGCATCTTTCATATGATGATACAATTGCTTACGATGCTGAGGCTTTTTCATGTCGATAAAATCGACAACGATAATCCCTCCCATGTCTCTTAGCCTTAATTGTCTGGCAACTTCATCAGCTGCCTCCAAGTTAACTGCCAAAGCGTTTTCTTCTTGATTTGCCTTTGCATGAGACCTATTCCCGCTATTCACATCAATAACGTGACAAGCTTCCGTGTGCTCAATAACCAAGTAAACTCCACTTTTTGAAGTAACTGTTTGCCCAAAAGATTGTTTAATTTCTCTTGTGATTTTAAAGTTTTCAAAAATTGGAAGACTTCCCTTATAAAGGTTGACAATCCCTTTTTTACTTGGTGCTTTTTCATCTATATACGCATTTACTTCTTTAAAAAGTATTTCGTTATCAACGTATATATTTTCAAAAGAACTATTAAATACATCTCTCAAAATTGCAGAGGTACGACTAAGTTCACCCAGAACCTTTTCGCTCACCTTTGATTTTTTAAGATTTGTACTTATATCGTCCCATTTCGCTAATAAATCGTCAAGATCTTTATTTAATTCAGCAACTTTCAGACCCTGTGCATTTGTACGAACAATTACACCAAAGTTTTTAGGCTTGATGCTTTTGATCAATTTTTTAAGCCGATCTTTTTCACCTCGATTATTAATCTTCTGAGAAACAGAAACGCGCTCAGAAAACGGAACTAACACTAAATACCTCCCTGGAATAGAAAGCTCGGAGCCAATTCTTGGTCCCTTGGTACTAATGGGTTCTTTGGCCACCTGAACAAGAACTTCTTGTCCAGGATTAAGAACCTCATTCATAGCACCTGTTTTTTCAATATCGGGTTCACTTTTAAAGTAAAGTAAATTCCCCGTTTTCTCCTTACCCTCTCTAGTTCGTTTAACAAACTTATTTAGGGATAAAACTTGTGGTCCTAAATCAAAATAATGCAAAAATGCATCTTTTTCATAACCAACATCTACAAATGCTGCGTTCAAACTAGGTAGTACTTTACGCACTCTTCCCATGTAAACATCGCCTACTGCAAATTTGGTATTCTTAGGTTCCCTGTGCAACTCAACGAGTTGCTTATCCTTAAGTAATGCTATTACGACCTCTGAGGGTGTAGAACTTAAAATTAATTCGTACACATTTTCAGGTTTATATAAATAGAATAAGCTAGCCCCGAACTAACGGAACTAGCAATATTAATTAAGGAAGAATAAGAAGAAGTAATTTTTACTTCTTCTTATGTCTGTTTTTTCTTAATCTCTTCTTACGCTTGTGCGTAGCCATCTTATGTCTTTTTCTTTTCTTTCCGCTTGGCATAATCTTTTATTTTAAATGTTTATAATATTTTCAAACAACTAATCACTTAGTCGTAGATTCACTCTTAATTTTATCAACAAAAACTTTTGCTGGTTTAAATGCTGGAACAAAATGCTCTGGTATAATAATAGTAGTGTTCTTAGAGATATTTCTACCTGTCTTTTGCGCTCTTTTCTTAACGATGAAACTTCCAAATCCTCTTAAATATACGTTTTCTCCATCAGTTAATGATGTTTTAACAGATTTCATGAATGCTTCAACCGTAGCTTGAACTGCAACTTTCTCGATTCCTGTCTTTTCTGAAATTTCATTTACAATATCCGCCTTAGTCATCTCTTCTCTATTTTTATTATTTATAAATTTACACCTCGTCCTTTTTTAAGGGGGTGCAAATTTACAAGAATTAATTCGGTTAAGAAAGAATTATTTACATTTTCTTAACTTAACTCTTTCAAAACTAATCTCTTGACTTGAATAATTTTAGTACAAAACTAATAAACTGGTACCATAATCACAAACGTGACCTACCATGGAGGAACACCCGGGACCCCTTTAAAATATGGCTTTCAGAGATAATACTACAACAAACCAGAGTTGATCAAGGCTTAAGTTATTACCACAAGTTTATTGATCGATTTTCCTCAGTAAAAGACCTAGCAAAAGCTTCAGAAGATGAAGTTTTAAGTTTATGGCAAGGATTAGGTTATTACAGTAGAGGACGAAATCTCCGAAAAGCTGCAATTCAAGTAATGGAAGAGTTTAATGGTGTTTTCCCAAAAGACTCAGTTAACTTAAAAAAGCTGAAAGGCATTGGCGATTATAGCTCTGCTGCGATTTCTAGTTTTTCAAATGACGAAAAAATAGCTGTTGTTGACGGGAATGTATACCGTGTGTTGTCCCGAATTTTCAATATAAGCACTCCAATTGATACTGGTCAAGGAAAAAAAGAGTTTAACACTTTGGCTAATGCACTAATCTCATCAATTGATCCTGCGAGTCACAATCAAGCAATTATGGAGTATGGAGCTACAGTTTGCACTCCTAAAAAGCCATTGTGCAATAATTGTATTTTTTCTGATCAATGCGAAGCATTTAATAACAATCTAGTATATTCCTTGCCAGTCAAATCTAAAAAAATAAAAAAATCAACAAGACACTTTCATTTTGAGTTTATCCTTAAAGAGAACAAAGTGCTGCTTCAAAAAAGAGATGAAAAGGGGATTTGGGCAAACATGTTTCAACTCCCACTTACTGAAACAACAAGTGATCAATCTCCTTTTTCAGAGAAAATCGAATTAAATTGGCAATGTAAGCACGTATTATCACATCAAAACTTATTTTGTAAATTCTATATATCTAACGATAATAGTTCTCGGGAAGGAATCTGGATAGAACTTAATCAAGTTGAGAAATATGCTATCCCAAAAGTAATCGACAATTTTTTAAGTCAATATTTTCAATAAGGGTTAGCATTCTTTATATTCGTATTATATATTTTTCAATTTAACATCAACTCGCCATGGCAGGAGTAAATAAAGTAATTTTAGTAGGAAACTTAGGAAAAGATCCTGAAGTTAGACATTTAGAAAACGGTACTGCAGTTGCGAACTTCCCAATAGCTACTTCTGAGTCTTATAAAGACAAGCAAGGAAATAGAGTTGATCAAACAGAATGGCACAATGTTGTTGTTTGGAGAAAATTAGCGGAAATCGCAGAAAATTATCTTAAAAAAGGAAGTCAAATTTACCTCGAAGGAAAATTAAGAACACGTTCTTGGGATGATCCACAAGGAAACAAAAAATATACAACAGAGGTAGTTGCTGATACATTTACAATGTTAGGACGTAAGGAAGATAACCAAAACTCTGGTAATTCTGGAACAACTGCATATAATCAACCAACAAATATTACTTCAACTTCTAATGTTGCCAATGACTCGGTACAAGAAGAAGATGACTTACCATTTTAATTAGGAAACCTTGGACGATTCTGAGCCATTTCAATTAGGGCTTACAATTTTATCTCAAATCAACACCATTTCAATCACAGATTGGATGTATGTTTCTGCGCTAATAATCGGAATGCTAATCCTATTAACTGGGTCTGCATTTATTTCTGCATCTGAAATTGCTTTTTTCTCTCTTGAAGCTAAAGATTTGGATAAAATCGGAGATAAAGAGCCTCAGAAAAGTGATCAACTTAGAGGTATTCTTCAAAATTCAGACCAATTATTAGCTACAATATTAATTGTCAATAACACCGTTAATATAGGATTAGTGTTAATCTCTAGTCTTGTTATAGATTTATTTGAAAAAAATATATCTGCACCCGCCTGGATTTTATTCCTAATTCAAATTGTTGGGATTACTACTTTAATTTTAATTTTTGGAGAAATTATACCAAAGGTGTATGCAACGAAAAAAAATATAGAAATGGCAAAATTGATGATTAAGCCCATTTTGTTGTTTGGGAAAGTTTTTTCAATACCATCTAGATTACTCGTGAAAATCTCCAATATTTTTGATCAAAAAATTAGAATCGAAAATAAAAATTTAAGTGTTGATGAGCTTTCTCAAGTGCATGAAATTGTTCAAAATGAGGCGAATAAACAAGAGCAAAAAATGCTCAATGGAATTTTAGAGATTGGCCAAACAGAAGTTAAGCAAATTATGGTTCCTCGAACCGACATCAAAGGCATTTCGATTGATACCGAATATAATGATGTTATTGAAACCATAACAAAAGAAGGAGTATCAAGAATTCCCGTTTATGAAAACTCAATCGATACAATTAAAGGTGTTTTATATATTAAAGATTTACTGGGTTTCTTAAACGATAAAGAGGTTGTAAATCCAAACTGGAAAACTTTAATCAGACAACCTTATTTTGTTCCCGAAAATAAAAAACTGGATGATTTGCTCACGGAATTCCAAGAGAAGAAGATTCACTTAGCGATTGTTGTTGACGAATATGGGGGCGTTGAAGGATTGGTTACATTAGAGGATATTATTGAAGAAATTGTTGGTGATATTAGAGATGAATTTGATATTGACGAAGAATTAGAATATTCTATTCTTGGTGAAGGAAAATATATATTCAACGGGAAAGTTCCTCTTTTAGATGTTTATCGAATTTTAGAAGTTGAAGGAGAAGAATTCGAAGAAATAAAAGGAGAGTCAGAAACTATAGCAGGTTTATTACTTGAAATTAAAGGAGGATTCCCCAAAAAAGGTGAAATAATAAAATTGCAAAATTATGTTTTAACAGTTGAACACATGGACGAAAAAAGGATTCATAGGATTAAACTTGAAGTGAAATGACGACAATAAAACTGTTAATTTCGGTAAGTATTATAATAATCTTAGGGTGCTCGGAAACGCCTATACCAAAACCGCATGGTTTTCCTCGTATTGAATTACCTATTGCTCAATATGAAAACTGGGAGAGTAATTGTGCCTTTTCCTTTAGAAAATCAACCTCCACAACTATTGAAACATCGAATGAAGATTCTTGTTTTTTAAATTTGATTTATCCTTCACTAAATGCAAAACTTCACTTTTCATATATACCCGTTAATGGCCATCTAAAAGGGTTGATTGATCAAGAATACAAATTGAGAGAAAAACACAATCAATTTTCATCCAGTGTTCAAGAAAAAGTATTTCAGAATCCTTCGAAAAAAGTAAATGCGCTCTTATTTAATATTACAGGGACAAAAGCAGCAACCCCTTTACAGTTCTTTATAACTGATAGTACAAATCATTTTTTTAGAGGTGTGCTGTACTTTAATACATCTCCTAATAACGATTCTCTCTCTACAGTAATTGAATATATTCGAACGGATGTGGATACACTAATTGAAAGTTTTTCTTGGAAGTAAACTTATTAAAATCCAGAAAAAAATTGAAATTTTTAAATTTCTACTCATTCCCCTCTATTTAAGGAAATAGATATGTGCTAATTAATATAGACTAGGTTAAAGTTTATTCATAAGGACTCTGAAAATCTGGATTAGATACAAAACTCGTATCCGATAGTGTTTTTAGAAAACTTACTAGTTGTAACTTTTCCAAAGGTGTCCAATGAAATCCACCGTTATCATTCGGCATTAAAGGATCTACAGTTGAAGATGTTTTTATGCTGTCACTATAAAAATCAATAACTTCTTCGAGGGAATTAAACCTTCCGTCATGCATATAAGGCGCGGTAAATTCAATATTCCTAAGCGTAGGCGTTCTAAACTTGCCTTTATCTGCATTTTTCCCCGTAACCTCTTCTTGGCCCATATCATCAAATACTTCATCCAAGCCATTATTGTGTAAATCATCATCTGTAAACAATGGTCTACCATGACAATGAAAACATTCAGCCTTTTCAGAAAAAAACAAATTAAACCCTGCCGCCTCTAAAGGACTTAATACTAATTCACCTTTTAAGAATTTATCAAACTTAGCATTATCTGATATAAGGGTCCGTTCAAATTGAGCAATTGCCATAGCTACTAATTCCTTCGTGATTACATCTTCACCAAAAGCTGACTTGAACAAGTCTTTATAATCAGAATTATTTAATCTTATAATCGCTTTATCCCAACCTAAATGCATTTCTATTGGGTTTGGAACAGGACCTAAAGCCTGTTCTTCAAGCGAAGATACCCTACCGTCCCAAAAAACAGAAGATTGCCATCCTGCATTTATAATAGCAGAAGCGTTTCTTTCACCCGATATTCCATCAATCCCTACACTAAACTGTTTTGGATCCGAAAATGCGTGTTTTTGTTGATGGCAGCTTGAACAACTTTGAGTGCTATCCCTTGATAAAACTGGATCGTAAAATAATTTTCTTCCTAAATCAATGCCCTCTACTGAAAGTTGATTTTCAGTAGGAATAAGCATTGTAGGAAATCCATTTGAAGATATTTCAACGTGTGTATGCGTATGTTGATCTCCAGCTGAATTAACAGTTACTAGTTCATCTCTGCAACTAAGTAACGCGAAAAAAATCAATAAATATGTGATAATATTTCTCATAAAAAATAGCTCTTCTCAATATTGAGAAGAGCATATTTTAAGTTTTTATTTTATTGATAAACTAAACACCGAAGCCCCATTTGCTTTAATTGCAGACTGTGCATCAGCATTCATCATAATCATCATTCCATAATTTGTGAAATCATAATTTTCAATACCCGTAAACCATTCGTTTAAGTCCATTGTTAATTCTAAATTCAAGTCATCTTCAGACTGAGTAAAGGCTGAGTTTTCAAGCGTAACATTGAAATGATATGGCATTCCCATTGTTCCACCAGTATGCAAATTAAACCCCTTCTTTGCAGTACCCGTTGATAGAGAATCATATTTTCCTTCAAACTTCATGTAATGATAACCCCCGCCATTGGTATTTGGCCATAACATGTTCGTTTCTTCAACGGTTGTTAAAGTATCAGAAATATTATAGCTTTCATCTAATCCAAAAGTAAAACTTACGGATTCATAAACACCTTTAGACAGATCGATGTGTCCGTCATAATCTAAAGTAACAACATCTTCTGCATCTACATAAATTGGCTTATCTATTTTAACCTCTGTTCCATTAGATCGTTTGAATGTAAGGTTCGATATGAAGTACTTTAACGTTTGCACCTCGTATTTATGACCTACAACATTCACATATTTTAAAGTGTCAAACTCTAAGTTTTCACTCCCAATTTTGTGCATAAAAGATAAATTAACATGACCGTGCTCTTTATCAGACTCTTCTTTTTTACAAGCGATATTTAATATGGAAGCAATAGCCACCATAGAAACTAATATTTTTTTCATTTTGATATTGTTTAATTAAGAAATCGTGTACGTTTAAATAATCTTAATTAAACACAAGGAGGGTGATCGATTTGATCTAGTAAATTATTAGTGGCCAAATCCCAATATGGTGGAATTCTATGCGATTTAACATCTAATATAAAATCTTTGATCGTAAGATGTTCTACTTTTCCTAAGGGATACTCTAACGAATGAGAAGTTGATGATTCTTGATCTTCCTCACTCTGCTGGTTGGCTAATAATTTACTAAGATGACATTTTCCGTTACATTCCAGTTTGGGTTTGTCTTTGTTCTCACAAAACTCATCAATAATTTCTTCTTGATGAATTGCAAAATTAACCAACGTATAAAAAGGAGCACAAAGCCCAATCAAATAAATATTTAATAATAATATTGCTTTAATTGTTTTCAAATACAAAACAAAAATACAAATTTAACTGATTTAAAACATGCATTATTGAGCATAAAGTCAGACTTACATACGTTTCTTACTTCAAAAACAACTTGAGGGGATAATTTAACCTTTATTAAATTGTAAAATAGTGCAGTCAATTCGGAATTATCAAGGAAAATTCAACTTATCTAATCAACAAGGTAGCGATTAAGCAAGAAAAATTGTAATCAAAGTTTGTTTAGACATCGTTTAAAATGGCATAAAAATTTAAGGAATTAGGTCAAACTATATTTTTTACTCTAATAAATTTTGTTACTCTTCGGCTTTACCTAATTCTTTCAACATCTTCATATGACTCCACAAAGCTGAACCGAAAGTAGGCTGAACATTATAAGGCAATTTAAACTCCTCTGCCGTTGCTTTCACAATTTGACTTAGCGCTCTGTAATGAATGTGACAAATATTAGGAAATAAGTGATGTTCAACTTGGAAATTTAACCCTCCAATATACCAGCCCAGCAATTTATTTTTCGGCGCAAAATTCACTGTATTTATAACTTGATGTGCTGCCCAATCCTCGTGAATAATTTTATCATCGCCTGCAACTGCAAATTCGCATTCCTCCATAACATGAGCGGGTTGAAAAACACAACTCAATATAAAACCTGCAATCCATTGCATAACTACAAAGTTTAAAACAACGGTTAAACCTGTTGCACCACCAACATAAATTGGAAAAACTATCATAAAAGTAAAATACAAAAGCTTCATTATGATAATTTTAATGAGCTCTAATGTAAACTGATACTTCCCTCCACCAATTAAACCCATTTTTTTGTAACGGATTAACGAATTAAAATCCTTGTATGTTGCCCAATTAAGCGTTAAAAGTCCATACAAAAACCATGCATATATGTGTTGATATTTATGAATCCCAATCTTTTTCTGGTTGGGTGAAAACCTTAAAATGGCAGGTCCGTTAATATCCATATCATATTCCTCAACATTTGTATAAGTGTGATGCAGAACATTGTGTTGTATTTTCCAATTAATTGCCGCGCCTCCAACTAAATTAATAACCTCTCCAATTAATTTATTTACAAATGAATTTTTAGAGTATGACCCATGGATAGCGTCATGCATAATACTTAATCCGATACCGGCCATAAAAACACCCATTAAAACCCATAATCCTGTATAAATAAATGGATTAGTAATGCTTCCCGAAATTATAAAGCAATAGGGAGATATGTAGGCAGCAAGCATAAAGAATGTTTTAAAATACATTCTAAAATCACCTTGACGGTCTTTTTTATTGTCCACGAAATAACTATCAATTCTATTCTTTAATGTTTTAAAGAAATCGCTTGGCTGTTCTGGCTTATATGAAAGGGGGGTGAAACTCACAATTTATTTTTATTACAAGATACGAATAATAGAGCCTAAAAGCACGCGAAATAGTTTAAAACATTGATCTTTTTGGTAGAAATTAATTTTTAATTTAATGCGTTATGAATTCACCATATTTGAAACCTTTTAAACAATATGTGGTAGAATCAAATTTTTAATTATCTATTTATGAAAAAGTTAAAATTAGTTCTTTGTGCTCTGCTTATTACTGTTTTTACAAAAGCACAAAACACTCAAAAATGCGGGACTGATTTTATCAATTCCAATTACTTCAAAAATCATCCAGACAAAAAGGTTAACCGGCAAAAAATAGAAAAAAATCTCCAAAAAATAATCCAACGTAATTATACTTTAAAAGGACCTGAACAACTCTACACCATCCCTTTAGTTATTCATGTCTTACATCTGGGAGAAGATGAAGGAGAGGGGAATAATATTTCTGACGCGCAAATACTTAGTGGAATTACCCAGTTAAATGAAGCCTACTCCAACACAAATAATGAGGGAATTGACATGAACATTCAATTCGAGTTAGCTAAACAAACACCGAATGGAGAAAGCACAAATGGTATTTTAAGAGTAAATGCATCAAATGTTTCCGGCTATGCGGAAGACGGAATAGCTTTACAATTATTAGGAGCAGATGAAGTTGAATTAAAGAATACCAGTAAATGGGATAACAACAGCTATTACAACATCTGGATCGTATCTGAAATTGAAGGTAACAACGGTGGTTTTGGTACACAAGGATTTGCCTATTTTCCAGGAGCATCAGCGACATATGACGGTACAGTTATAATGAATACATGCTGGGGGAACATAGGGACTGTGAACGATTGGAATAACCAAGGAACCACCCTGGTTCATGAATTGGGTCATTCTTTAGATTTATACCACACTTTTCATGTGCAAGGAGACGGTTCGGACACAACTGCTGCAGGGTGTGTGAATAACGTTTCGTGCTCAACACAAGGAGATTTCTGTTGTGATACGGATCCGCATAAAGCAAGCTCAAGTAACTCTTGTAAAATAAATGAAATTAATGAATGTACTGGGAGTATATATGGAAATGTTGTACGAAACTTTATGGATTACTCTAAACAAGAATGTCAAGAAATGTTTACTGCTGATCAGAAAGATAGAATGCGTGCAACTCTCGAAGGATCAAGATCACTACTTTTAACATCAAAAGCATTAAAAGAACCTATTGTTCCATGTGAAACAATAAAACAAAGTGCTATTTGCACGCCTATAACTGGCGCTGATGGCCTTTCGGCTCACTATGCAGGAATTGGTGAATATAGATTCTTCGATGCCTTTAACATATCGAGCTTCGCAGATACCGATGGAGGTTATTTGAATGAAACTAACAATTGCGCAGCAACTGCTTTTGTTAATCCTGATTCAACATATAAATTTAAAATATTGGCAAAAGGAAGTGTGGAAAACACAAACTATGTTAAAGCATGGATTGATTACAATGATGACAATAGCTTTTCTGCCCTTGAAGAAATTTACGATAATGAAATAAAAGCAGGTATATACGATTCTATTAGTGTAACTATTCCAGACGACACCGAAATAAACAAGTTTTTAAAAATAAGAGTTTTAGTTGATTTAAATCCAATTTCAGATGCTTGCCATGACCCTCAATATGGACAGGCTGAAGATTACTCTATTTATGTCTATACTATGAACGAAATCACATCAATTAGAAATACAAACAACCATAAAAACATAATAATAAGACCAAACCCAGTATCAAAAATTTTAAACATTCAATTTGAATCAGATGAAAAAAATAATTACTATGTTTTAGATTTGCAAGGTAGGCTAGTACAAACAGGAGCATTAAAAAATTCAAATTCAACGCATCAAATTGATGTTTCAAACTATAAAAAAGGAGTTTATATTCTAAGTATTAAAAACTCTAAAAGCAGTTTCAACAGTAATTTTGTAGTTAAGTAATAATTTGCATCAAAAAAGAAAGTGAAAATTTTTTGAAGCTTTTTTTACGAACAACAACCTTAAGACCTGAGGATACGTTTCAAATTCAAAAATGAATCTTTCAGGGCATTATTTTGTTTCCTTTTTATGGGTGTCTCAAACGCTAATTAATAAAATAATTGATCAATTTAGGTTCAGACAAACAATATTAAAACTTTTATTTTTTCATCAAGTTTTCATTGCATCGTATACGCACTCGTAATAAATGCCTGTTTGAATCGTTAAAAGCCGTACGTCCATGCAGCATAGTTTTATTGTTAATCATCACAAGATCCCCTTCTTCAAGTAGGAACAGTTTAACCGCTGTTGAATGTTCTAATATTCTTTGAAGCACGCCTAAAGCTTCTAGTTGTTCAGCATCAATTAATTGAGGTGCAAACTGTAATACTTTTTCAATAACATCACTTCGGAAACGAATACCATCTCCCGTTAAAATATAATCTTGTGCGTAAAGATTTTCATCTTGTAATTCATGCCCTTCTTTAAATACTGTAGGAACTGCAAAAGGAAATTTTTTAGTTTTAAATACCTCTTCTGCCTTTATTCCTGTTTCAATCTTTCGTAATTCCTTCAACAAATCATCTTTACTTAACAATAATGACTCCTCTCCGTTACAGACTGATTTCTTTATTGAGTAAAGGCAAAAATAATCCTCAGGATTATCAACAAAAGAACTATCAGTATACAGTTCAGCCTCTAAATCAAGCTCAGAATGCGTAACAAAAGTATTCTTTGAATCCTTTACAGGTTTTATATCCCATACAAAAGAATTAGGCATTGAATTATGCGGAATTGGATCCCCAAGGTGTTTACAAAAATCCAAAAGCTCTTGTTTATGAGAAGCTTCTTTAGTAACATCGAAATTTACGTCATGAATTAGCAGATAGCCATGCTTATCAGTTTCATCAAAAATCTTGTTCCCTAAACCGTTCGATTAAGCCATTAAATCTCTATAAGATATTGAAGAAAGTCCTTCCATAGTTGAATAATAAAAGTGAATTGAACTAAAATGAAAGTACTGAATCAACTTTTTTAATCATCTAATAATCATTTTGCTTAAGCTATGCGATATATTGAATTGAATCCGCTTCAAGCTGATTTAGAATCAACAAATCCGCAAAAGAAACAGGTAATATTGTTGCAGAAACTGAATGATCTTACATCGCTTTTTTGAGATTTATAGTTATATTTTATAATAGTTTTAGACTTATTTTTAATTGATGACTTCAACCGGATGTAAAATTAATATTCAATAAGACGTGCTAAAATTATGGTGTATTATGCTGGAGGTATTGAATTATTTATATTTAAAGTACAACTGAATTAAAAAATAAATCACTTACTAATTGCATATGAAGTCTAAAAAAACAGAATTTCAACGGATTTTGTTTTTGGTTGTATAATTCACTTTTTCTTTAATCGCTTGAAAAACCAAATCTGCAAATTTTATTCCCCCATTTTTATTAACATGTCCATAATCGGCGAAATCAGAATTAACCCATTTTTTTTTTAATACATCATTTAATACTAAACCATCTTTTTCCTCATTAAGATATAACCCTTCCATATGCCTATTAAAATTATTCATAAGTACGCGCATAGCCGAACTTTTAATATGCTTTTACCAAACATGTGAACCCTCATCAGAATCAAACTTTTCATAGTTAAGTATCTGTGGAATAAATATCGGATATGCGTTAATATTTCTAGCTAATAACTTTAATGTCCTAAGGTTTCTTGAATATATACTATCTACAAATTTATCTGGTGTTTCAAATAAATTGATGGAGTCTATTTTATGCTTTTGCTCTTTTGATTCCAATTCTTTTATTCTGTTCTTGATTTTATCAATGATCCAAAAAAAAGCATAATTACCCTCAAATAGATCGTCTTCAACTTGAGAATAGAGAGAGGAGAAACCTAGATTTCTATTTTGGCTAATTCCGTGACTAAAATAGTCAACTCCTAATTGTTTTTCATGATAATTTTTGATATCATTCCAGCCTTCATAAAATATTACAATATGAGGATGTTTTTCAGGAGCAATGAGAGCCATTTGAATTATATTCTCCGCAGTAGAGTAACCTGGTACACCAAAGTTAATAACTGCATACTTATTACCCAATTTTTGTTGAAGAAGTGCTGGCCAGCTATCTTCATCTGTCACTTCTGTCCCAAATGTTGTAGAACCACCAAAGACTCCAACCCTAATTAAATTTTCATCATATGGATGGGCACCTGTCCATCGAGTATAATGATCAGTAGTTGTTATTTTTTTTTGATTGAATATTACTTCAGTTGATGCTTTGAGCCTTCCTACTAAATAAGGGTACTTTTCAAAAATGTTATTTTTTTCTAATTTGGTTTTAGAACTCTGTGATTTTATTAAATGTGTTAACT
>JAQXEE010000024.1 GCA_029251005.1 Flavobacteriales bacterium
ATAGTGAATAACTCACAATGTGGTAAAGTCTTAAGTGAAGAGAGCCAAATTGTTAAGTTTTTAACAGCTGAGTACAATTCATTTTTAAAAGGAGAATATAAAGAAAACAATGTTAACCAACCACACATTCAACAGTTTTCAAGAGAAAAGCAAGTTGAAGAGTTAGTGAATCAAACACTTTCTTAAAAAGCTCTATTAACCCCCATTACCCATCTGAACTGAAAGTTATCGGGTGAAACATTGGGTGTTCTGTTTAAGTACAGTGGAAAGTCAGCTCTAATAGTAACAGGTTTAGTTGTCTCAAAATGATAAAACTTCTTAATAGTCAACGCTAAACCAAGTCCTGAATCAAAGCGAGGAGTTGCTAATTTGGTGTTAACCAATTGATCATCGCCTACGTTTATTACCCCAGCATCAAAAAATGCGTACGATTTTAAATCAATATACTTTTTAAACTTGTTTTGATTTAATCCTAAGTAACGTTGGAATTCAGCTTCAATGTTTACTGCAAACCCTAGCTGACCTTTGTAGGAGGACACTATGTTCCCTTTGTACAACTCAGGTGAATAATATCCAGAATACCCTCTTAAATTTAAACCACCTCCCGCATGAAATAAGTTTATATTATCACCATATTCGGTATGAGACTTTTGAAAAACCCCCTCCGCCCTCGTAAACTTGTTTTCAGAAATTTCTTCAGGATTAGCTCCTGCAAGAAAAAGCTGTGACTCCGGAGCCCAGTTTGAACCTTGTCCTGCAAATCCAAATAATCTAGTTTTCAAATAAAATTTCCTCCACCATTTTTGAAATTTATTTTCAACCGTTAAATAATCGTAGCTGTAATCACTTAAAAAAGCTGAAGTTCTATACTTCAAGTAAAACTTTCCTTTCCCTTTCAATCCCTTGTAACTGTAGTTATAATCGAAGTCGATAACATTATTCGCCTTATTCAAATTCCATTCATTTTCATAAAGAGCATAAATAAATTGACTCGATTGAGTTCTTGCCATTGATTTCGCTTTCAATCTAAAAAAGTGTTTAACATCATGAGATCGTTTATTCAATGAAAATTCAACTTTTTGCAATCCTCCCATCCTACTTAATTCAGATTTCACAAAGAATTTCTCAGCGTACTTAGAAAGCACGTTTTGATACTTTAAATCAAACGACAAATCATCATATTGCCCAATAGGAACATCAACAGCATAGGCTCCTTGCCCTAACGAGGTATTCAACCAAATTGAAGCGTTAAATTTATGTTTTAGGTTTAAATATCCCCCTTTAATATTCGCCCCTATCTTTGTACCATCAAATTTATTATACCAAACATCAGGCATTACTTTTACCTCATATTTAGATTTATCTGGGTAATTCCTTAATTGAGAATTAAACTCAACCGTATAAGGGAATATTTTCGAATTGTTTAGCGGATTTACATCAGCTAACCTTCCTGTTGGATCAATCACTAAATCATCAATTCCTCCTGGAACAACAATCGTTACAGAATATTCAGGATTCAACTTACCCCAACCGTACCACTTTGGTAAAACCTCAGCAGAAGTCTCTTTAACAAACCAAGTGTTTGGAATATGATAATTTTGAACAGAATCATAGTTTGAATAAACAGTAAAATCAATAGGCATTTGCATCTCACCCAATCTTTCGAAAGTCAATTTAAACGTATCTCCTCTCAACTTCTTTACCTTTTTAATTTTATAATCAATCACTTTAGAAGTCTCCATCCATTGATCAAAAAACCAATTCAAATCAACCTTAGTATAACTAATAATCGATTTTCTAAAATCTTCGGGATAAGGATGCGCGAACATCCATTGATTAAAGTAATGCTTCATTGAGTTTAAAAACAAAGAGTCCCCCAATACATATTGTAGGTTATACAATAACACTGCAGTTTTAGAATAAACCTGACCGTAACCACCACCATGTCTTAATGAACCACCATCAAAATCAGATGAATGCGTATTTAAAGGAGGGTCTTCTCTTTTAATCGCAGAATTCAAATACCCCAAATAAGCTCTTAAATCAATAGAGTTAGGTGCTTTACGATATTTTCGAATGTAAGCCTTCTTACTGGGTTTAGTGTATGGCTGATAAACAGCACCATCGATTTTCACCAATGACCAAACCGTTAAAAACTGCGTAAAACCCTCATCCATCATGGCACGATAAGTTTCATTTGACCCAACCATTCCGTAAAACCAATTGTGGGCAATTTCGTGGGCAAACAATCCTTTGAAATAAGGCTCACTGCCTCCGTCAAAAGTAATCATTGGATATTCCATTCCGTCATTCGCATCTGCAACAACCATTTTTGGGTATTGATACATTCCGAAATCAGTCGAATAAACTTTAATAACATCTAAAGCAAAAGTCGTAGCCGATTTCCATTTTGGACAATGTCTTTCCTCTACAGCAGCAATTACTTTAATTCCTTTCCACTCCTTTTCATCTAATCTAAATGTAGGGTCAGCAGTAAATGCAAAATCATGTACATTCTCAGCATGATATTTCCAAACCTTTCTTTCTCCCTTTATTCTTTTAATTGGGATTGATAAAGTATCACCAATACTTTCGCTTCCACGATGATAATAATTTGAAATATGAAGTTTCTCTTTTAATTCTTTAGGTAAAACATCTTGTTCGTTTTGCAACTCCCCCGTAGCCTCAACAATATAGTCGTTTGCAAAATCTAGCTCAACATCAAAAGTTCCGAAGTCTCCATAAAACTCTTTATCTAAATGTTGGTTCGTATCCCATCCAAATTTCTGATCATACACCGCCATTCTGGGGTACCAATGCGCGCCATTAAAATGAACAAACTTACCTTCAACGTAGTAAGCTTTCATTCTCCTTCTTGTACTTCCACTCCCCCAATAGGTTTTGAAACTCATATCGAAAACAACAGATTCATGCGGTTGAATGGCCTTTTTTAACAACACTTTAATTAAGGTGTTATCCGCGATGATCGAATCTATTCCTTTGGAACATTCTAAGCTATCCAACGAGGTTCCTAAACCTTTGCTTTCATACAATCCATACCAGGGTTTTTTACCATTTTCTACTTGTAAGTTGTGGTAATAAGATCCTTTTTGAAACGCATTTTGATAAACATGGAAATAAACCTCCTTTAAAGAATCGGGCGAATTGTTGGTGTAAACCAGTTCAATTTCACCGCCAACAGTTAACTTATCCTCATCAATCTTCGCCTTAATCTTGTACTGAACATCTTGCTGCCAATAGCTGTTATTAGGCTTTCGATTCTTCCAAGACAAATCATTTTGGGCAATCCCAAAAACTGATAAAAGAATAATTTGTATTGCTAAAAGTTTCTTCATGCTAATTATTTCTAAACCATTCGTGTAATATAACTAGGGCCCAAACTCTTGTAAAAAGGTATCCTTCTCCAGCTTTAAACCTGGTTAACAAACGCTTAACTTCGCTGTAATTAACAAGTCCGGCAGATTCAATAGTTGTTTTATTTAAATTATTATCGATGAGAAACTTCAAGTCGGTTTCTAACCATTTTTGCAATGGAATACTAAACCCTCTTTTCGGTCTATCAAAAATCTCTTTCGGCACATAGTCATACAAGACTTGCTTCAAAAGGTATTTCTGATCACCGTTTTTGATTTTTAATCCTTCATCGAGATTTAATGCAAACTCAACAATTCGGTGATCTAAAATCGGCACTCTTGTTTCTAAAGAATATCTCATCGATGCAATGTCAACCTTAGTTAACAAATCATCTCTCAAGTAATAATTAATATCAAATAAGCTTTGTTTTTCCTTTGGCGATAAACTTCTAATTAAATCTTCTTCCTTATCAATAAAGCTTGGATACCCATCATTTGTTATCAGCAATTTATCAATCTCTTTTTGAGTGAAATAATATTGTTCCTGTGAAAATATATGAGACTTCAATTGATTTTTCGGATATGAAAAAAGATTCGAAGCCCTTTTCATTCTATTGTCTCCCAAACTTAATACCTTTCCAATAACCGACTTTCCAGCTTTAACCAATGGGTTTGACAATCTGTTCGCCCAATTGTAAAAACCATAACCGTGAAACAACTCGTCTCCTCCATCTCCCGAGAGCGTCATCGTCACTTCCTTACGCGCAAGCTTTGATACCAACATTGTTGGAATTGAAGAACTATCGCCAAAAGGCTCGTCGTAATATTTTATAATATCGCCAACCAATTCTTTAGCATCATTTTCAGTCACCATAAATTCATGGTGATCGCTATCTATATGGGTAGCTACTTGTCTTGCAAATTCGGCTTCATTAAATTTGGGATTGTTAAACCCTATGCTGAAGGTTTTAATTTTTTGAGCGGAAACATCTTGAGCAATCGCTGAAACAGCAGAACTATCAATTCCTCCACTTAAAAATGTTCCAAACGGAACATCACTTTTCAATCTGTAATTAATAGATGATCTTAGCAAGTTATTTAAAGTTGCCTTCGCCTCTTTTTCGTCACTTAAAACCTCATTGGTAATTTGTGACTCAGGACTCCAATACTTTTCGGTTTTGATAACCCCATCTTTTATTTCACCAATACAACCAGGCTCAAACTTCTTAATTTCATTGTATATGGTTAAAGGCTTTGGAATATATCCTAAATGTAAAAACGAGTTTATGGCAGAATGATTAACCGTAAATCCTTTTAGTTCTTCCTTTATTGATTTTAAACCCTTCAATTCAGAACTGAAAGCAATCGTTCCTTCTTTTTCGAATATGTATAAAGGCTTTATTCCTAATCTATCTCTAGCGATTAAAACCTCGTTTGTATTTCTATTCAAAAAAGCAAAAGCAAACATCCCGTTCAATTCCTTAATAAAATCCTTTCCAATGTGTTTTAACCCTTGAAATAATACTTCGGTATCTGAGGATGTTGAACATTCAAACCCATACTTGGATCTTAATTCTTCAAAATTATAAATTTCACCATTGTAAACAAGCACATATCCCTCATCACAAAATGGCTGATTTGCATGCTCAGAAAGATCGATAATAGACAATCGAACATGCCCGAGAGCTAAACCTTTACAGGCCTCAACATTGCTATTATCGGGTCCACGATGATTTATTGCAGCGTTCATTTCCCGAACCAGTTGTTCGTTTGATAATCCTGAATACGAAAAAACCCCGTTTATACCGCACATATCAGCAAAAGTAATTGAAATAATTAGATTTTAGCCTTGTATATGACCTTGATGTCCTTAGATTTGTAACAAAGAAGATCACCATGAAAACAGTTTTAGTAGTTGTTGGAACAAGACCAAACTTAATAAAGATCACAAAATTCAAACAATGCTTTGAAAAATATGATGATCTTGAATTAAAGATCTTACACGCTGGACAGCACTACGACTACAAAATGAGTGAAATATTTTTTGATCAATTAGGGATTCCTAAACCAGATTGTATTTTCAAACTTGAAGCTGAAACAGCGGTTGGTAAAATAGCTGAAATGATGGTGAAGTTTGAAGAATATGTTACCGAATTAAAACCAGATTTAGTGCTTGTCCCAGGTGATGTTAACTCATCAATGGCATGCGGTGTTGCCGCTTCTAGATTAGGCTATAAAGTAGGGCATATTGAAGCTGGACTTAGAAGCTTTGACAGATCAATGCCTGAAGAGATTAATAGATTAGTTATTGATGAACTAGCTGATTTGTTTTTTGTAACTGAGCCTTCTGGATTGAAAAACTTAAAAGAAGAACAAAAAGATAAAGGAAATGTTCATTATGTTGGTAACACAATGATAGATTCTTTGGTTCAATTTGAGCCTGTTTTTAAGAACTCCGAAATATTAAATGATCTGAATATTAAACCTCAAGAATATTTTGTTTTCACTTTCCACAGACCTGGAAATGTTGATAATATTGAGAAGCTTACGGAATTGGTTAGTGTGATCAAAGACATTGCTCAAAAAGGAAAGGTTGTGTTCCCTATCCACCCTAGAACGAAGAAAAAAAAAAAAAAAAACGGATTGTTAGCGGATGTAATTAGCGAAAACATCATTCTTACAGATCCCGTAGGTTACATTGACTTCATGAAATTAATAGGAAACTCTAAAGGTGTCATAACTGATTCGGGTGGAATTCAAGAAGAAACAACGTTTATGCAAATCCCTTGTTTAACTATTCGTCCCAATACTGAAAGACCTGTTACCAACGAAATTGGA
>JAQXEE010000041.1 GCA_029251005.1 Flavobacteriales bacterium
AAAATGGGGCCAAGTAAGCTTGAAAAGGCAGCGAAATTAGGGGTTCAACTAGTTTCCGAAGAAGAGTTTATTGCGATGATTTCAGAAGGATAAAATTACTTCTAAATATAACGTTTCAACTTCGTTTTTCTCAAAAACTAATGTTATTTTTGCGAATCAATTTTAATGAGAGTTTTGGATAATATAAAAAAATGGCTTTCCGACTTCTCTTTTAAGCGTTGCAAATCGCCCGACAGAGAGGTAAAAGCCATTAATATTAAAAACGCAAAAACCGTTGGAATTGTTTATCGAAGTGATGATGATGAGGTAAAGGAGTTAATCCAGCGTTACGTCAAGTTTTTAAAAGGATATAATGCTAAAGTGAAAACCTTAGGGTTTTATAATTTAGATGAACTTCCTCGTTACGTAACCCCTAAACTCGAATATGATTATTTCGTTAAGAAAAGTTTAAGTTGGAGTTTACAATCGAATGCAATTGAAGTTGAGAATTTTATTCAACAAGAATTTGATATATTAATAGACGCTACAGTTCAGCAGGATGATATTTTGAGGTTTGTAACCAAACAATCAAAAGCAGCATTTAAGGTAGGAGCGGCAGGAGTAAAATCTGTAGAGGATTTAGACTTTGCCATTAACTTAAAAACAGGAGAAGGGACTCGTCAATTAATGAAAGGATTAGATAATTATTTGCACTTAATTAATAAAAATTAATATGGTTAGCAGAATTGAAGGAACTGGGGTAGCACTCGTAACACCTTTTACTAATGCAGAGGAAATAGATTTTCCCGCTTTGGAGAATTTAGTAAATCATGTAATCGATGGTGGTGTGGACTATTTGGTTGTTTTAGGAACAACTGGAGAAAGTGTTACTTTAACTAAGCAAGAAAAAATTGCTGTTTTTGAAAAAGTAAAAGTATTGGCTGGAGGTAGAGTCCCTATTGTTCTAGGACATGGAGGGAATAATACAAAGGTTTTAATTGATTCATTAAATGATTATGATTTAACTGGAGTTAGTGCGATTTTATCTGTTACACCTGCTTATAACAAGCCTTCCCAAACCGGACTTTACGAGCATTATAAAAGGTTTGTAGAAGCTTCACCGCTTCCTGTAATTTTATATAACGTTCCTGGAAGAACAGGAGTTAACATGTTGCCTGCAACCACATTGAAAATAGCCAATGAATTTCCTGATAAAGTGATTGCAGTCAAAGAAGCATCTGGAGATTTAGCTCAAATGATGGAGATTATTAATAACGCTCCTGAAGGTTTTGATATGATTTCTGGTGATGATGCAATTACATTACCATTAATTGCAGCTGGCGGATCAGGATTAATTAGTGTGATTGCAAATGCATTCCCGCATGAAATGTCAAGTGTTGTGAATTTTGCTTTGGAAGAGAAGTATAGTGAGGCTAGAAATATCCATTACCAATTATTAAACCTTATCGGTTTAACTTTCGCAAATGGAAATCCTGGTGGAGTTAAAGCAATGCTAAGTAAAATCGGACTGATACAAAATGTTTTAAGATTACCATTGGTGCCTGTTATTAAAGAAACTGAACAAAAAATATTACTAGCAATCGATGATTTAGCGAATTCTTAACCTAGCATTCAGGATAAATAACAGTGATGTTTGAGGCAAGACCTCCCTCGGATGTTTCTTTAAACTTTTTATCCATTGCTTGCGCGGTATCCCACATAGTTTTTATAATAGTATCTAAATTTACCTTCATGTTTAGGGGGTTTCCTGCAATGGCAAGGTTAGCTGCAGTTATTGCTTTCATTGCTCCCATTGTGTTGCGTTCAATACAAGGTATTTGTACAAGGCCACCTATCGGGTCGCAAGTTAATCCTAAGTGGTGTTCCATTGCGATCTCTGATGCCATTAATACTTGTTCATAATTACCTCCTAATACTTTGGTTAGTGCACCCGCTGCCATTGCCGAGGAAACACCAATTTCCGCCTGACATCCACCCATTGCAGCCGAAATTGTAGCTCCTTTTTTAAATAAGGATCCTAATTCTCCAGCAGTTAAAAAAAACTGTTCGATATCATCTTTGAATTTCTTTTTACAAAAAAAGTAATAATATAAAATTACGGCAGGAATAACTCCAGCAGCACCATTAGTTGGAGCTGTAACAATTCGGCCCATTGCTGCGTTTTCTTCATTGACAGCCAGTGCAAAGCAACTTACCCATTGGCTTATTGTATTAAAATCGTGTGGTTTGGAATTGATAATTAAAGCTAGCTCATCGAATGAATTAAATTTCTGAACGGTTAGTTTTTGTGCAATTACACTTGCTCTTCGAACAACATTTAATCCACCAGGTAATATACCTTCTGTTTTGCAACCTTTTAAAACAGCCTTTTTCATTGTTGTGAAAAGCTCTTGTATTTTTGCTTTAACGTTTTGCTCTGGTTGAATGGAGGACTCATTCCGCATAATTATTTCAGATATGGTAAGCCCTGAAATCGAAATATGATCTCTTAATTCTTGAGCGTTTTGAATTGGAAAAGGTAGTTTGTGTTGACTTTCTTTATTTTTCACGCCTTTTTGGGTAATAAATCCACCACCTATAGAGTAATATGTATTTTCTATTATTTTCAATTTACCATGAAAAGCACTAAAAATTAAAGTATTTGGATGACCAGGATTATCTTCATTTGTAAAAATGATATGGTCTTTAGGGTTAAAAAGAAATTGCTGCTTATTTAGTTTTAAATTATTTCTAATTTTGAAATTTTGTAAGATTTCTTCAATCTTGTCCGTATTTATCAATTCTGGATTATAACCTAAAAGACCCAGTATTAGTGCTTTGTCAGTAGCATGTCCTTTTCCTGTTTTTGAAAGTGAACCAAATAGTCTAATTTCAATTTTATCAAACTGATGATTTTTGAGTTGGTTAGAAAATTGTAATGCTGCTTTCCAAGGACCTAAAGTATGCGAGCTTGAGGGGCCAACACCAATCTTGAAAATATCGAAAATGCTAATAGATTCCATATTATTAAAACTTAGGTTTAAACAAGTTTACAATGGGAATCGTCTTAGGGTTACAAGGAATAAAATAGAATATGGATTAGAATTTTGAAAAAAGGAGTGCAAAACTTTCCGATTTTTTTATTTAAACAAGTTGGTACTTAAATATCTATCTCCACGATCGCAAGTAATACAAACTACAATACCTTCCGTTAAACTATTTGCTACCTTAATTGCAGCAGTTAAAGCTCCTCCAGAACTCATTCCTGCAAGAATGCCTTCTTCCTCAGCCATTCTTCTTGCCATTATTGTAGATTCCTCTTGCGAGATATCAATAACACTATCCACTCTTGAAGCATCAAAAATTGCTGGAACCATTTCAGGAGACCATCTCCTGATTCCTGGTATTTTTGATCCGTCAGTAGGTTGTGTACCAACTATATGTATTTTTTTATTTTGTTCTTTTAAATATTTCGAAACACCCATTATAGTGCCGGTTGTTCCCATTGCAGATACAAAATGTGTTATTTTACCTTCTGTGTCTGACCAAATTTCAGGACCAGTTGATTTATAATGTGCCTCATAATTATCAGGATTAGAGAATTGATTCAGCATAAAATAATCACCAGAAGCAGCCATTTCCTCGGCTAATCCCCTAGAATATTCAATTGTTTTTGCTGCTGGTGTTAATATTACGTTTGCACCATAAGCCTCCATTGATTTCACACGTTCAACTGATGCACTATCTGGCATTAGTAAGTGCATTTCTAAACCTAAAAGAGTAGCGATCATTGCTAATGCAATTCCTGTGTTACCACTTGTCGCTTCAACTAATTTATCACCTTTTTTAATATCGCCTCTTTTTAGTGCTTCATTAATCATGTTAAAAGCAGCTCTGTCTTTTACGGATCCTCCAGGGTTTTGACCTTCAAGCTTACAATAAATTTTTACTTTTGGATTTGTATTTATATTTCTAACCTCCACTAGAGGAGTATTACCAATTAATTCTTCTACAAACATATTTAGTATTTATAATGTGAATAGTATTTTAATAACTAATGTTTTCAGCCTTATAGTAAAGTTTGGATTTAGGTTTAACACTTCTGGTTATCCAAACGTTACCGCCAATAACACTGTCTTCACCAACGGTAGTTCTTCCTCCTAATATGGTTGCTCCTGCATATATTACGACCCCATTTTCGATAGTTGGATGACGTTTTTTTGATGCATCTTTTTTAGCAACACTTAAAGCTCCAAGCGTAACACCTTGGTAAAGTTTTACATTGTTGCCAATAACAGATGTTTCACCAATTACAACACCAGTACCATGGTCTATACAAAAGAATTCACCTATTTCTGCACCTGGATGAATATCAATTCCTGTTTGTGATTTTGATATTTCACTGATCATTCTAGGAATTAAAAAAACTCCGAGAATGTGCAAAGAATGTGCAATTCTATGTGCCGCAATGGCATAAAAACCCGGGTATGACCTTGTTATTTCAGCAAAACTCTTTGCTGCAGGATCTCCTTGGAAAATACCTTCGACATCTTTGTCTAAAAACGATTTTATAATGGGAAGTTCGTTAAAGAATTCGCGAACTATAATGTTTTTTTTGGATTCATCTTCCAAAGTATGGCAAACTAATAATTCGACTAAATCTATTTCCAATTTTTTTAAAAACTCAAAAATTTCTTTCTGATTTTTAAATTCAACCTCGCAAGTCCCCGGGAAAAGAATAGCCAATAATTTATTAAACCATTTCCCAACTTCTCTAGGAGAAGGGCATTTCGGTGTACTTTGGTGTTCTTCAAATAATTGCTCTACAAAATCCTTATTCATACCTCAATTGATTTGCTACTAAGTTAATTAAAGATTTATGGATTTGATTGTAATTGTTTAGGCATTTAGTTTCTTTTCATCGACAAGGTTATTCCTTTTCAAAGGAATAATTAAAATTTTAACCAAGTGTTTCAATATTCGTTTAGATAGAAACTTAAACTTAACAAAAAGATATTATTTGAATAACAACTATTTTTCCAATTGAGTGTAATAAATAACCTTTTAGTTAACTCGGAATTCCCAATATTATAGCTACTTTATCTAACGATAAGATGAGACAACCTCATATTTCAGGAACAAGCCAATGAATAAAAAAATTTGCAGATCAAATATTTAAAATGGTCTTAATTTTTTAGATAAACGGTTTGAGGCCATCCTTTAAACTCATTTTCTGGAGATAAGGCATCGAAGTAAAGCGGATATGCGTGAAGATCTGCTTTGTTTCCTTCTTTGTTGAATTGAATTATTCCAAAACCTGGAGATTTATAGTTAATGTTGTTTGGATATGGCGCCTGAGGGTTTGGATTAGAAACTGCCTTAACATTTAATTGATTTCCAAAAGCATCCGTAAACAATCCCAAAGGAGAATTAGCTTCATTTTCTGGCCACCAGATTCTTGGCCATGTATTAGCAATAGCTGGAACAGAATAAAATGGAATTGAGTTTTGCGACGAATCAAAAACTTCAATTACTGCGCCTATGTGTTGATCACCCGAAATAAAAATAACGGGGTGGTCACCAATTGTATTCAAAGCTCTATCTCTCCCCACTTTTGGCCAACCATTAGTGTCCATGTCAGGGGATACTTTTTGAGGTGTTGAGTCTTTCTTAGCAGGTCGATCTTTTAATGGATTGTAGTCAATAGGAATCGAAGTTAAACTTACATATGCTGATTGTGTTAGGATAATTTTAGATTCATTTTTTTGTGTAGGTTGATTAATCCATTTACCCAAAAATTGAAGTTGTTCCTTTCCTAATAATTTAAAAGAATCATTATGATACTTGTCATAGGTGATAGAATCTTTTATTGCGAAGCCATTGTATACTTGAAAGTTATTTTGAGATGGTGCACTTTTGAATTTTCGATCTTCGAGAATTAAAAAATCTAAATTTCCATATTGATAAGAAGTGTAATAATTTATCATTCCATTCTTAAGGACCGGATTATTTGGATATGGTAAATGGCTTGTTTGAGATCTCGTAACCATATTAACAAAATCAACACCCATAAAATACCCTCCATTATCTTGTTGCCATGTATCGTAATTATTAGCAGTATAGTATTTGGGTATTTTAGTTAAGGGGCTTTTTTTAGCTTCCATCCCACCATTCCCCCAAATATTTCCTTGGTATACATCATGATCATCAGTCATAATTATAGTTGGTTGGTTTAACATTAGTTCTCTAAATGAATAACACCAAATACTCCATTTGTATAAATAGTCATTTATACAGAATGGGTGTTTTCTAATCGCTACTTCGGGTCTACTTTCATAAATTTGATCACCTAAAAAAGTAAGTACATCCGGTTGTTGGATTTTATAACCTTTTTTGATTTGTCTGTATGGATATAATAAATTTTTGTAATCAATTCCACCACTGTGAAAGAAAGTAAATCCATTACAATTTAAGGCCATAATTTTTGCTTCATTATGAATTGGTGATTTTCGAATAGTACCAGATTTTGGATGAATAAATTTGGATTGATTACCTGAGTAGCGGATGGAGTAGGTGAATCGTTCTGCGTTTGTAGGTAAGGGTATTCTAAAGTTTAATTGATAGCTAGTCGAATCATATTTACCTGTGAATTTCAAGAAACAATTATTAATACTATCTGCTAAAATTAGAATTACTGAGTCTGAATCACTCAGTTTAAAAGGCATTAATTGGGCACAAACAAAAAGTGAATCTGAAGTATTCGTGTAAAAGGAAGCTAAAATAGGATCTACCATTGAAGTTGTAAAATGAGTGGAAAACACATCTCCATTCACTTTGAAATTATCAAATGAAGCATTCGCTCTGAAGGATGATTTTGAATTGTAAAAGAGCGCAATATTCCCTGTAGGTATTTTTTTTTGAAATTTGAAAAAGTCAGATTGTTGTAATTGGTTTTCAGATTTTATAAATAATCGTGCCAGCGAATCATTTTTGTATTCAATTCCTATTGTAGCTCCAGTTGTATCATTAAAGTGTTTGAGGCTAGATGAGTTTATAGCCATTTGTTGTATTAAAGTATCATTACTATAATCTCTCAACTCGGCATAGCCTTCTTTGGATATAATAACTTTGTGCGCATGTCTTGGAGATAATGTGTTGTAAATAAAATTATTTGTCTTTGAGTCTAAGTCACTTCCACCTGCCCCAACTAAAAAACCAAATTCAGCTTTAGAATCAGTTTTACTAAATATTTGGATGTCAACTTGAATTTTTAAGTATCCAATAGAATCTTCAATAGAGTGGGATGTGATATGGGCAGTTCTGTTTCTTGATATAAAGGGGTGGGCAATCACTTTATTATCTTTTATTTCCCAATCCAAAATGGTATTGCACCAAAAATTATAACCTAACCATTTTTGATCCGGTATTTTATCCCAGTTAAAAACTAAAGTATCGTTTGATTGTGTGTTCGGAAAAAAAGGCTGTTCTTTTATGTTAGAAGTACAGCCTAATAATGTTATTATTGAAAGTAATAAGATTCTCATTACTGTGGATTAAACTATAGTAGCAGTTAGTCCTGTATAGTTGTAAGGAGTTATTTGTTTTAATTCTTTTTTTATTTCATCAGAAACATTCAATGTTTCAATAAATGAACC
>JAQXEE010000080.1 GCA_029251005.1 Flavobacteriales bacterium
AGTTCGATAATTCAGACCTTTGGCCCACACCCAATAGAAAACCCCAGTGGATACTGGGGTTTTTTGTTTTATTTTTCCATTGCTTTTTTGACCTTATGCATGATGGCAAGGTTATTTAAAAAAGGGATAAAACTATAAGGGCCCATTTTTTCTTCCGTTCTTGGGATAGGGGACATTTATTGGTGTTAATTGTAGTTCTTTATTAGAAACATTTTAGAAAAAGGTTTTAGCTCATGAAGCATCCGATTTTTCTTTCAATTTCATAAGCTTTTGAACACAAAAGAAGTGATGATTATGATTCACAACTCACATCGTACAAACATTGTTTTCCAGTTTCTAGGTTGGTGGCACTGGGTTTATTATCAAATGATTTTACCTCATTATTTTTAGTCTATCTCATATTTCCTATTTGCAGACCAACGGTCATGAATAAGTTGTTGCGCTTATTTGTTGGGTCAATTATACTTTCATACCTATAGTTGACATTTGTGGTAAGGGAAAGAATTTTATTCAACTTGAATAGTAATTTTGGCTCAAATCGGAAGGTGTAATTCGTTCCGTCTTGAACTGACTGAAAATAATACAAGGTATAATCGAACTGCAGCTTATCCTTCACCAATAAGTGCTTGCCAAAAACGATAAAATTAGTACGAAGCGTCGCATATCCTTCGATGTTCTCAAATTCTGTTTGATCATAGGAGGCGAAGGCATTAATTTTTAACTTATGGTTTGTTGTGTTTTTAAGAGTTAACCCGAAACCTATACCGGGTGAATGTCTTGATTTCATTTGATACAAACGGCTTGATTCGTATATAAACCCTACCATAGGACGAATGTTATTTTTTGGAAAAAAAGATAATATACCCCTGGCATATTTCTCATCTTGCATTTGATTGTTAAATAGTTTTTGGTACGTGTAATTTCCTAATAAGGAAAGCTCTAATGTTTTATTGAACAGTTTTGTGTGCAGCGATGCAGGAACTAGAAGTTGGTTTATTCTACCCCTCTGTAACCTTAAAGAGGCATTCAATTTATACTTAAACCTTAAGGAATCTTTCTGCTTTACTTGATCAGTTTGTGCTGATCCTAAAAAAGGGCTGAAGATTAAAATTACAAGAACTAATCTTTTTATCAATACACAAAAATTGGTGTGTTTAAATTGCTTAGTCATATTTATTAATGTTTAGAATTGTTTCTTTGCTGTTAGGCGTTCTTTGAGAAATCTATGCTTTTAGTCGCTTTTGTTATTTTTCTCTCCCTATTCAAGGAGACTAACTAATTGAATGTGTTATATTACTTAATGGTGAAATTCATAGTTAAATCATTAGTAGAGGTAACTCTAAAATCCTCTGGCTTATGATCAAATAATTGATTCATAGAATTGGTTGCAATGTCCTCTAATCTTTTATTGATGAATATTTTGTAATCACCTGATTTCCATTCTTTATCAGGGGTGAAAACCCATTGTTGTTCATTGTTGTTTAATTCAATATTTCCCTCGATTTTTTCCTTGTTAAAAGTGACTGCCAGGAAAGATTTCGCTAAAATATGATCTAATTTATCATTAAAGTTTATGATGAATGGCTCCCGGGTGTTACACTTTGGTATGCTGTATTTCCATAATTCAACTTTTGGAGGAATTGTGTCTTCTTTTGTTGCAACAAAAGATTTCGAAAAAGAGGCGACTAAATTATGGTTGTCAAAATCGAGTAAAAAACTATCCACCGTTAAGGTATAATTTAGACCTTCATCAAAAGCCCTTCCCAAGTTATTACGTGCATATAATCCTTTTTTTACTCTTCCGGGATCCACAAGAAGTGTTACTTTTTTACGATCATTATCCCATAACTCGTATTGGTTTTCAAAAAAAACACCTGAAATATTCTCTCCCTTATTATTTGTAAGTTTAACATGTTTCAAAATATTCATTTCTTGCATGGGCTTTGAAAACTCAATGTAAAACCTAGTAACATTAACAGGTATTGAATCTGCGGAGGGGTAAATAGCAACTACTTTAGGATAGAGGTCTTGTGCATTTATCTTTATTGTATTTAACAAACACACAAGACCAATACTCATTTTAAAAACTGAAGGAATGAATCTATTCACTTTTTACTTTGTTGATCATTAATTTTTAAGAAACTTTTTGTCAAGCCCCAAATCTCGTATCATCATGTTATGAGATTCCTTCATTTGTAACTGTTGTCCCGTATATTTATAAGTTGGTTGGTCGTATTCAGATATAAATTCGTCTATACGCAAATACATGTTTTTTGGAAAGGAGAGCAATTCAAGACTCCCAGTGTCGTCATTTCTTCGTAATACTAATATGTGATAACCATCTTGGTCATCCATTTTGAGTATTCCTGTTAAAGGCAAATTGGTTCTAGAGGTGCCAACATTTTCCTTAATTCCTGCATATCCAATACTTGGTTGTTTTGCGCTGGCTTCTATATCCACAATATTGACAAATTGCGCTGATCTATTTCTGTTAGATAAGATAATTCCTTCATAAGGCTTGTTGTTAAAATCCTTCGATTTAAATTTGATGATATCCACAGGAGTGTTTCCAAATCCCATTTCAGCAATAGTTTTACCCACAACATGTGCTCCGTTTTTTAACTCTTTTACAGGAATGAGCACCAAGGGTGTACATGTGTATGCCGCTAGAATATAATCCTCATTGTTTAGGGTTACAAATTGCAAGGTTTGAATTGGAGCTCTAGTTTCATTTTGGCCATGAGCCGCATGGAAGATCTCTATTGACGATGAACTTACTTCACCGTTGAAAGGATAATCTACTACTCTCAAAGAAGAGGAGAACTCTGCATTGGACATGCCAGAAATATATACCTTGCCCTTGTGATAATCAATGTCAGTAAAGGTCAAGGACCGCATTGGAGTTTTATCCCAAAAAACTAAATCACTTATCGGAGCATTGTTTAATTGTATTTTACTGTATTTGCTATTGACCAAATCAAACTGACGTATTTTTCCCGTTTGATTAATGATCACAATTTGGGATACATAACCTTTTTTGGTTTTGGTGTCGAACGCGATGTAAGCTTCTTTAGAAGTGGGATGAATCGCCATGTCCCTTAAAAGAATGTCCATCACGTCAACTTTAGAGAAGTTTGAAATCCGTGTGCTTAAATCGTGAAAATTATAGGTTTTTTGTGCCGCCGAATTTTTGATTTCAGGAATGGAATAGGCATATAACGTTGCCGATTTACTGTCACCAATAAATAAAGTACTGTCATTGCCAAACTTTACTTTGGTAACTGATTTTGGTGCATTGGCAAATGCCAGACTAGTTGTAAGCAGAAAGCCTGCTAATGCTATAAATTTTACTTTTTTCATAATGTTATTAAATTTTGATTTTTACAAATATCATTACGTTTAAATGCCCATGCATTCATATAGATGAAGAAATGTAATTATTGTCTTTTGGCCATTTTTTTTCTGATAGCACTAGTAGTTTGAGGTACAATGTTAAAAAAGGAGACGGTCATTTTTTGTTGAATACGGTTTGGAAGTTCAGGCTAAAGCTCAATGAAGTATTTGTAACAATTGACAAATGGGAAACTTAAAAGCAAGAAGATTCGGTTTTGCATCTTCATCTTAAAAAAAATGTCCTACTTTTTGTTGCAAGTCCAGTTAATGACCTAACGCATACTCCAGCATGAATACATTTTGACTGATCCCAATGGATAGTAATATTCTCGTTTTTATATTGTGTTTTCATTTAAGTTAATTTTAAAAGATATTCTAATGGTTACAGGTTCGCATGAGAACCATCACAGTAAGGAGGATTCTTTGTTTGCTTGCACATGCATAGAGCTACAGTTTTAGATTCTTCCTCTTTAAAAACCTTAGGTATAAATTCGCTGCCTTTGTGGGAACCATTGCACCAAGGTTGATTTTCTGAATTTCCACAGGAACACCAAGCATATGTTTTTCCTTCTTCTAATTGCTCAATTCGGGGTGCTTTGCCTGCTATTTTTGCTTTACTCATAATAAAATTTTAAGGTTTAATTATTGTTTATTTATTTCTGTCTATTCAATACTAAATCACGTCTCAGGTATACTACCGATAAGTTTAAGAGTAATAATATAAAGTTAACAATAATTGGCTCCTCTCTGTTAAGATGAGTAAAAATAGCTCCAACCATTACTAATACTAAACCTAGGGCAGCAACAGGAACAAGGAAAGTGAATTTTTTTAATAATAAAGGCAAAATCATTCCAATTGAACCTAGCACTTCAAGGGTTCCTATTATTTTTATTTGCATGGCAGAAAAATCTTCAGCCCATCCCATATTATCTGCTAATACTAACTCTTCATAAGGTGTAGAAATTTTCATTAGACCAGCCATGATGAATGCTAAAGCAGCTAGTATCTGCAAGGTCCATGTTAAAATTTTAAGTGTTTTGTTTTTAGTTGTTTCCATTTGTATATAATTTTTTGTAATTAATTTATACAAATGTCGGCAGGCAGAATATCCTATGCATTCACATAGATGAAGAAGTGAAATTATTCTCCTTTCGCCATTTTACTCCGAATAGTACTTAGTGTTTGTGGCATAATACCTAAATATGAGGCAATCATTTTTTGAGGAACACGGTGAGGAAGTTCAGGGTATAGCTCTAAGAAGTATTTGTAACGATCGATGGCGGGTGAGCCCAACAGCATTAGAATTCGGTTTTGCATCTTGGCATTATTTCGCCACAATTTTTGCATGTTTTGAAGCAATTGTTCTTTTGTCATTTCAGCTTGATCCGCATGCTTCTTCCCAATAAAAACCAGTTCTGAATCTTCAAGACAGTCTATGAAAAGTCGTGTTGGCTGGTTAAGTTCAACTGCCTCTATATCTCCTGTAATCCATCCCTCTGAAGCAAACATGTATATGTGTTCTTTTCCATTACTATCTATTATATAACTTCTAATAACACCCTTTTTTACATAAATAGCATTTGCCTGGGATTGACCAGGTCTTTGAATCATTTCACCTTTTTTGAAAAGCTTGGGAGAGGAGTCACCAATGTTTAAAATTTTCTCTAAATCACTCATGAAATATGAAGATAAAAAACCCCTACTAAATTAGAGTCGTAGTTTATTAATTAACTCCAAATCAATAATCCAATGGTTCGAGAATTGATCAGCTGGGCCCACACCCAATAGAAAACCCCAGTAGATACTGGGGTTTTCTGTTTTATTTTTCCATTGCTTTTTTGACCTTATATATGATGGCAAGATTATTTAAAAAGGGGATAAAGCTGTAAGGTCCCATTTTTTCTTCTGTTCTTGGGATTGGGTGAACTTCAATTTTGGGATTTATTGTGGCGATGTAATCCACCATTTTTTGTCGGTCCTCATCCGGTAATCCGCCTCCAATAACTATGAAATCAATTGATTCTGTTTCTATGATTTCTTTTATTTTCTCATTGGAATTACTTGCGATTACATTCCTTCCGTATCTTTCCCATTCTTCTACTAAAACATCCAAAGTAGATTGTAATCGTCCAATTGCTAAAATTCTAGGTTCCATATGTTTTTCAGTTTTGTTTACGCTGTTTTTAGAGCAGCCCATAAGCACTGCTCCTAAAATTAACATTATTACGCTTGTTTTCATTACTTACAATTTTTCAAATTCCATTTCAACGGGTTGTTCTAACAATTTTGAAATGGGACACTTTGAACCAATAAGTAAAAGTCTCTCTACCTGTGATGCT
The DNA here is from genome assembly GCA_029251005.1 of Flavobacteriales bacterium. Lineage (GTDB taxonomy): Bacteria > Bacteroidota > Bacteroidia > Flavobacteriales_C. The sequence goes on from JAQXEE010000080.1 coordinate 5,734, forward strand.
TCAAGTTGATTTTCAAATTGTATTCCCTTTATTATTTTTTTAACTCGCTTTCCTTCAATCAACTGTTCTTTCATTTTTACATCTACATTGATTTCTCCAACATTCCAACCTTTACTGTTGGCATACATTTTAATAGTAATAATGGTGCAAGATGCTAATGCTGAGAGCAAGTACTGAGCTGGATTAGGGAATTTGTCTGATCCGCCTACCGATTCAGGTTCATCCACTTTAACGGTATGTTTGGTAGTTGTTAATTCCACTAGATAGTTTTCATGACCTAGAGCCCCTTTAACATGTAATGTGTCTTTCATAAGTCTAGCTCTTTTCGTTTTCAGTGAAACTTAATGCTCCCGTAGGACATTTACTAATTTGAGCTCTTAACTCTTCGGATGAAGCATTTTCAATTTTCACCCAAGGTTTTTCACGTGGATTATAAACTTGCGGTAAAGTTCTCACACATACTCCCGCATGTTTACATTTTGACTGATCCCAATGAATGGTGATTTCGTCATTTTTGTACTGCTTTTTCATAACTATTGTTTTTAAAGGTTTACGATTCTATTTTAACTTAAGGATAGGTTTATAGCTTTCTTTGTTAGCAAAGAATAAAAAGTGGTTCATTGCCATTGTAAAAAATGCTCCTGCAATTCCTGAAGGATCCAAGAAAAGATGGAACCAAAAAGCGTTTAGTAATACTGGAAAAAGTAATATCAGTGCCAGACGCTGAAAAAGATTTAGTAAAAGCATTATCCCTGTTCCAATTTCAATTACAGCGACTGCGTTCATGAGATAACCAGTATTGATCAAAGCGCTCATAAATTCCTCTGCCTCTGGAGCAAGAGGAGGTGTTGGCATAAAGTGAATAAATTTGTTTAATCCGAATGTCAGTACAATTAATCCTAAAAGTATTCTGACGATCAGTGCTGCTTTTTTCATTTTAAATTATTTATTGATTTAATACAAAATTCAGCAGATAAAAGCTCCCATGCATTCACATAGATGAAGAAATGAAATTATTGACCTTTTGCTATTTTTTTTCGAATAGTACTTAAAGTTTGAGGCATAATACCTAAGTAAGAGGCAATCATTTTTTGAGGAACACGGTTAGGAAGTTCAGGGTATAGTTCTAAGAAGTATTTGTAACGATCGATGGCAGGTGAGCCCAACAGCATTAGGATTCGGTTTTGCATCTTGGCATTATTTCGCCATAATTTTTGCATGTTTTGAAGCAATTGTTCTTTTGTCATTTCAGCTCGATTCGCATGATTTTTCCCAATAAAAACTAGTTCTGAATCTTCAAGACAGTCTATGAAAAGTCGTGTTGGCTGGTTAAGTTCCACTGCCTCTATATCTCCTGTGATCCATCCCTCTGAAGCAAACATGTATATGTGTTCTTTTCCATTACTATCTATTATATAACTTCTAATAACACCCTTTTTTACATAAATAGCATTTGCCTGAGATTGACCAGGTCTTTGAATCATTTCACCTTTTTTAAAAAGCTTAGGAGATGAGTCACCAATATTTAAAATTTTCTCTAAATCACTCATGAAATATGAAGATAAAAAACCCCTACTAAATTAGAGTCGAAGTTTATTAATTAACTCCAAATCAATAATCCAATGGTTCGAGAATTGACCAGCTGGGCCCACAGATACATTAAGTCGCTGATTTTCAGCGACTTTTTTGTTTTCGTGTTTTCTTTTTAATTGGATAACTGATTGTTTTTCAGCACTTAAAAGGTTTGATGTCGACTTGGGTCTGATGTGTACCAAATTACTCATAAAGGCTTGATTCTCTATTTAAGTTTATGTACTAGTAAGTCACATGTTTAGATCATATGTACCAAAAACAAGATTATTGGTACCTAACAATAATCTCGTGTAAAGATAATTTAAGAGTCCTTACATGTAAGGAGCTTCATGTAAAGCAAAATTAGATTACTTATTATGAGTTGAAAATTAGACAAACTACCTTTTGAAATTGATGTTGAAACAAAACCAGTGTTTTTCAACTCAATTAAAAGTAGTATAGCCCTTGTTTTTGAAAGGTTTAGATGGTGACTTTGCTAAGTGTACGTCACCTTTGTGTTTAATGCAATTGAATTAATTTGGGATGATGGAATAACGATGTCTGGGCTTTTAGAGGGGAGTTAACCGATAAATGAAATTGTTTACCCAAAGCAATTATCTTCGTTTCCAGTCAAAAGCGAACTCGGAAGCTACCTAAGAAGTAGAATTGGAGTTCCTTCTGGACAGCCAGTTAGAAGGCATCACTTAGAGAGCTACGGGAGAACAGATATTTCAATGTCAAAGATAGGAGAAGGTCTCTATCAACTTGATTTTTCTGTTTAGGTATACTTATTTTCAATCGTCCCCGAATAGTTAGAGTTTACCTACTCGAACTTAATATTTTTCCCTTTTGCAACAAGTTCAGGCTCTAGATAATGCTTTTCAACCACTTTCATATCTGAATGACTACTTAATTCTACCATATCGTCTCCAATAGACTTATTTAAAGCTGTTAGATATGTATACAATGTCAGGATATTCAATTTCTAAAAAGAAAATAATTCAAAAAAGGAATGATTAATATGCTCCTTACATTTTCCCGACTTTAAAAATCATTTTTCGGGTCCATTTCTCTTCTTTTATCAAATAATCATTATTCTCCTTTTCTATTAGTTCAGAAATAGAGTTTAGATAAATTTTTAAAGAAGCCTTTGCTGAATCATACTTTTTTAATCTAATAAAGATTATTGCTTCTTGTTTGTGTAAATTAATTGTTGGGTATACGTTTAAGCTCTTAGCTTTTGTAATATAGCCAAGTGCTTCAAAATTCTTCTTTGGATTATCAAACATAAAGGTGGTAACCATAGCTAGAATTACATAGTCCTCTTCTGTAGCTATTCCAGCCTTAATATTTCTGTCCACCAATAAACTACAAGCTTCCAAATGAAGATTATTAAGTTGTACTGCTGCATTGAAAGAATTTACAAAAGATATAGTTTTATCATATTCAATATCAGTGAATTCTTTTTTTGGTTTTCCAATAGCCTCAATCCTTTTCTTTATTGAAGGGTGGGTTCCACTTCCAGTTAAAGCTATATAGTTTCCATTTATTTTGTTGTAAGTTTTAATCTTAGCTAGAACAGATGATAAAGAAGTGTGGTCGACCCCAATATAATTCAATACATTTTTAGCACAAGCATCAGCTTCTTCTTCTTGTTCTCTTGAATACTTTAATCCCATCCTAGTATTAAACTCTTCAGCAACTGAATAAGCAATTGTAGCTGTTCCAAGGGTCAGTAAACCGGGAGTGTAGTATGGATTATTTGAAGCGGTATATAAGTCAGCAGCAAAAGCAACGCCTGTCGCTATACCTGCCCAAAACTCAGCTCTTTTCTTTCTTTGTTCAGCTTTATTAATGTTAATAATTGAATGGTCCAATACAAAATGTGCTATTTCATGGGCCATTGCCGCAATTAATTCTTCTTCTGAATTTATAGTTGATAAAAGCCCAGTTGAAATAAACATAGTCCCATTGGCATAAATAAACGCATTTGGTTCCACATCTTTTATAATTTTTACGTTCAATATTCCGGGACGTCCATCATTAAGTTTAGCAGGGTATAATTTATATGCTAGGGAATACAAATAACTTTCTAAATAACTGTCACCAAATAACAAATTATTAGAACTAGTGTATTTTACATACTCTATAGCCTCCTCTTCGAGTTCTTTCCTTAATTTGTATTGCATACCTTTTTTCATCAAGTTGTCATAGACACCTTTATTTAAAGCCTCTTTAACCCAGAATTCTTCAATATTATTTGCTTCAAATGTGATCTTTTTCAAATCTCGATGATATGAATAATAAGATTTACCATTGCATTTAAAGTAAATCTTATGATAGCCTGCATCCTTATCGTATTTAATTTTTGTTAAGGTTACTTCTGAACCTACAGGTAATTCTGGGGAAATTTTTTTGTTAATCTTACCTGAAAGATTAAAATAAATTTGTCCGTTAGACATCAAACTAAATAGCAAGACAATAGTGCACAAAAAGAATCTCTTAATCATAGAATTATTTTTACATCCACATTAATATAATATGGTATTTCTAAAAATTTCGGACAATAAATCGGTAGGTTAGGGAATGCGAATCTATGTCATTTTAAAAGTGGATACAAGTATTATTTAGATTAAATAGTAAATCGGTTTAGGATATCTTTAGTTGAGGTAAGAAATGGGAGTTATTGATCGAAATTAATTCATTATTCACCTTGGTAAGGTAACTAGCTTTTTGGTAAGGTTTTGTATCAAAATGTATCGATTTACCACAAAATACTTTACTAGGTGTTTCCTTTAAAAATGCTACAAAACCTTTTTTTTATTGGCGTTAAGACCTGTTTTTGTGTTTAAAAATTACAAAAAACATTGAGTTTACTTCGAGTAGAATTTAACGCATAAAAGACTAGGGGGGTGTTCAGGTCTTCCTTAAAGGTAGGGGGGTATAATATAGACAGATCGACTACTCAGGAGCTTCACTTTTCCAAGGTTTAACAATATTATTGCAAGTTAATTTATCAGTTACGGGCTCTTTCCCTAAGGTTAGCTATCCTTTAAATAGACTTTGTGATCTACAAATAAAGCGTATAAAATCTCTTAAAAAACTAAACTGATATCCACATATTTTTTTTAAAATTTCTGAAATGGTAGTAAAACCCTTTTCTAATTAACTGATTGTAATTAATTTACACAACTGAATTCAATATGAATTACATCTGACCGCTCTTTTAAAATTCCAATTAGCTTAAAAAAGCAGGACATAGCTGTATTACCCCAGGTAATCGATGATATTGGTGGTAAAATAGACACGTTATTTGCTGATGGGGGTTATGACTCAAGGTCTTCTACCTCCTATCTGATTCTGACACCAAAGTTGTTATTTCACCAAGAAAAAATGCTGCAACAGACAAGTATACTCTACAAAGGAACAAATCTATTATGTACATTAGGGAGCACAGAAAAGCAAGATGGAAGCGAGAGTTTAATTACCATCAGCGAGCACCGGTTGAGAATCTATTTAGCCGATGGAAAACCATTTATGGAGAAAATATAAGGTCCAAGAGCAGTAAATCCCAACAGACTGAGGTAACACTAAAATCATTCATTCTAAATAAGATTACTAACCTTGGAATGCCTGAATGGAAAAGGATTTATTTCTTTAAATAGGCAGGGGAGTAAACCATTTGCTAAACTTTTGCATCAAAATTTATCCATGCAACAAGGCTATTTAATTCAACTTAATGCGACATAACCTAGTAGGGTTTTCATAAATATTATTCTATC
>JAQXEE010000110.1 GCA_029251005.1 Flavobacteriales bacterium
CAGAGTTTCTTATTTCGTGAACTATTCTAATTGCATTTAAAGCCTCACTAATTCTATATCCTTTCCCTTCTAAAATATTTTTATAGCTTTCCGTATGAAGGTCAGTAAAGCCAGCACTAAACTCAATCTCTTCCCCCTCAAGCATCATGCTTCTATAGGTTGTTTTTCCAGTCGCTTTAATATGAGCAGGTAAAGTATCACCATTAATACTTAGAAACCATCTAACTCTGGCTCTTTCGAATTCAAAATATCCGGCTGCTCTATCATGCGTATGAACATGCACAACACTCTTTTTTACCTCTCCGAAAATCCAGGAAAGCATATCAAAGAAGTGAACACCTATGTTAGTTGCTATACCTCCAGACTTTTGAGCATCACCTTTCCAGCTTGTGTAATACCACTTACCTCTTGAGGTAATGTAAGTTAAATCAAAATCAAAAATTTTATCTTTTGGAGCTTCATCAACTCTCTTTTTCAACGCGATGATACTATCGTGTAGCCTTAGCTGTAGTATATTATATACATTCCCTCCGCTTTCCTTTTCAAGATCCATTAACCCCTCTATATTCCATGGGTTTAAAACAAGTGGTTTTTCTGATATTACATCAGCACCTGCTTTTAAACCAAATCTAATGTGGGAATCATGTAAATAGTTTGGTGAACAAACAGAAACATAATCAATACCACTACCACCTCTTTTCAACTTGTCAACATGGCGGTCAAATCTTTCGAATTCAGTAAAAAAATCTGCCTTGGGAAAATAGCTGTCAATTACACCAACACTATCAAAAGGATCGTAAGCTGCTAACATATTGTTCCCTGTCTCTTTAATAGCTTTAAAATGTCGAGGAGCAATATAACCTGATGCTCCAATTAATGCAAAATTTTTCATTTACCCAAGTGGTTTGTAATGTGTAATCTAAATTAACTCATATATTCGAGAAAAAACATGTTTCTCAAAACAATTTAAGTTACAAAATAGAAGAATTTAAAAAAGGATTAACCCTTATTATTATACTATTGCTGACAACAGAAATAATAATGAGAATAGAAAAGTAGATAGTGCAACTTTTTTAAGCTCAGGATCAAACTCCGTTGGGTTATTTTTTATTTTGGCAACGGTTCTTAAGTGCAAAACAACAGGAATAAAAGCCAATATAAAAGTTAACTCAACTAATCGAAATTCTATTTGCAGAACGTATGCAATTGATGAAGCTATTCCAAGAATCAAAATAGTAAAATGATACTTTTTTGCCTTCTTTAAACCAATCTTAACAACTAATGTGTTTTTTTGAGAAGCCTTATCGTTCTCCCAATCTCGCATATTATTTAAATTCAACACGGCTACTGAAAACAACCCGATTGTCATTGCTGGCAAAAGGCTAGCCAACTCGAATGACGAAGTATACAGGAATTTCGACCCTAAAACACCGACTAATCCAAAAAAGATGAAAACAAATAAATCACCAAGTCCTTTGTAACCATAAGCTGTTTTTCCAGCAGTATACTTTATGGCCGCAACAATGCTTAATATTCCAGTAATCAACAAAAACAAAGTGTAACCTAGGTGAGCGTTTCTCATAGCGTAAGCAACCAAAGAAACTCCAAAAGAAAAAGATAAGATTACGAAAATAATAATCGCCTTTTTCATTTGACTTTTAGAAATAGCTCCTGATTGAATTGCTCGATCTGGCCCTACTCTATTTTCATTATCTGTCCCTTTTTCTGCATCACCATAATCGTTGGCAAGGTTTGAAAGAACCTGAAGAAACAATGTGGTAGCCAGTGCTAAGGAAAATATAATTGGATCAAATTTATCAAAGGCTAAAGCTGTCCCAGTTATTATACTTGAAAAAGCCAAAGGAAGGGTACGAAGCCTAAAGGCTTTAATCCAAATTCCAATCATATTTTACCTGACTTAATTAACGCAAACTTAGACTTATATTTTAAAATATTCTTTTCTAAAAGTTCATAAGAAATTGTCGCTACAATAATGGTAGAAACAACATTAAGAAGTAGTGACACTCCATAATTAATTTCTCCAAAATTTAAATCTAACCAATATGTAAAACCATATATTATAATCCAATGATAGACATAAATCCCATAACTGATCTTCCCTAAATATGAAACCATTCTATTCTCAAATAACTTCAAAGAAACTGTTGAACTAGTAGTAAGAATTAAAAGTCCAAAGATCAAAGGGTAAATCACATCGCTCCATAAACCAAAGTTAATTCCTAAAGCCCAAGGTAGAAGACAAAGTATAATAATTAAAACAGATGGATAAAACGTGAATTTACTTTGTAACCAAGCTCTATGTTTATGGAATAGGAAGCCTAATAAACCACCAACGGCCATAGAATTAATAAGGAAATATTGAAAGAAT
>JAQXEE010000151.1 GCA_029251005.1 Flavobacteriales bacterium
TATTCATCTATTATTTTCATTAACTGGAGGTTTAAAGCACTTTCTCCTTGTGGTTTATAATAAATGCCACTTCTATGAATTGTTAAAAGATTACACTGCTCATCTAGACTGAGCCTCGGGTGAGATTTTACAACTTTCTGTCTTTTTTCAGTTGTACTCATTCTCCCAAGGCTTTCTTTAAAAAATCAATCTGAACCTGCATATGACCTATTTTGTTATACAATTGTTCTTCATTAGAGTCTGTTTTGTCTTTAGCAGACTTGCTCTCAAAAACAGAAGAAGCGTTCTCTAGAAACTCACTTTTCCATGTCGTAATTTGTTGGGTGTGAATCTTGTACTTTGAAGATAATTCTTGCAAAGTTGATTGTTCTTTTAAAGCTTCTAAAACCACTTTTGATTTAAAAGAAGCACTGAAGGTGCGTCTGGATCGTTTCATAATACATCGTTAAAATTAATATTTAATACGATGTCCTAAAATTGGGGAGTATTATACATAATTACTGTACTTTTTATTAATTAGATTAGTACAATAAGAACGGGGATTTATTGAATTAAAAAAGCCTTTCTTTACAGAAAGGCTTTCATTGTTGAATATTGAAAGGTATTATAATAATTCGTTTGCTAAGTTAGCAAGATCCGATCGTTCACCTTTTTCAAGTGCAATGTGAGTGTATAACGGGTGTTCTTTTGCTCTTTCAATTAAATAAGATAGACCATTTGAATAAGTATCTAGGTAAGGAGTGTCAATTTGGAAAACATCTCCAGTAAAAATAACCTTCGTATTTTCACCAGCTCTACTAATAATTGTTTTAATTTCATGAGGAGTTAGGTTTTGTGCTTCATCAACTATAAAGAAAACATTAGACAAACTTCGACCTCTAATAAATGCCAATGGACAAACAACAATTTTACCCATTCTCTCTAATTCTTGAATGTCAAGATATTCACGGTTATCAAATGAAAATTGATTTTTTATGAAGGTCAAGTTATCCCATAATGGCTCCATGTAAGGATTGAGTTTAGTCTCTGCGTCTCCTGGTAAGTATCCAATATCTCTATTACTTAATGGCACAATTGGTCTTGCTAAGAAAATACTATGATAATCACGGTGCTGAGCTAGTGCTGTTGCCAATGATAGCAAAGTCTTACCAGTTCCGGCAACTCCTTGAATTGTTACTAATTTAACTTCAGGGTTTGTTAAAGCATGCATTGCAAAAGCTTGCTCTGCATTTTTGGGTTTGATACCAAAACAGTTCATTTTTTCAATTCTTGCAAATGAATTTCTAGTTTTGTTGAAATATGTTAGAACAGATTTTTTACCATTTTTTAAAGTGAAAAACTGATTACCTTTTATTTCCTTATCAATAACTCCATTATTAGCTAATTCATCATTAGCGTACAGGGAGTCTATAAAAGCGATCTCTACATCTTCAATAACGGATCGGCCAGTTGGTGCAGTGTCCGCTTCAATATCAGAGTCGTTTAATTTACCTGTTTCATAATCTTCAGCAATTATGTTAAGCGATTTAGCTTTAATTCGAAGGTTAATATCTTTCGAAACCATGATTACTTGACGATTAGGATATTTAGCCTGTATATGAAGTGCTGCATTTAAAATTCGATGATCACCCTTATCATCACCAAAAATTTTAATAGCATCAATTTTTGTTTTTAACTCATTCATTACTATGGTAAACAGTCCTTTCTTTTTTCCTGCAATTGGAATCCAGTCTTGAAGAGAATTTTTACCAGATGCTTGATCTACAAATCTAGAAAACTCACGAGCCGCAAAGTTTTTAGTGTCATTTCCTTTTTTAAAGTTATCGAGTTCTTCTAGTACGGTTATAGGAATGACGATGTCGTGTTCATCAAAATTTTTTATTGCATCGTAATCAAATATAATTACGGAAGTGTCAAGTACAAATAGCTTTTTTTCCATGATTAGTTCTTTATTTATTTTACTTCAAATTGAAGTAAAAGGTTTGTGATTAATCGTATTTGAGCTAACAATCTTTAGTTCATAAAAGTAATTTGTGAAATATTTTATATTTAAATCTGAATATTCCTGAAAAATTCTATTATTTGTAATTCACGAAATAATAGAATAGGATAATTGGTTACATAAAAACACAAAAAACGCAACTCTTTACTTGAGTAACCGTAACACGTTCAAAACTCTTTTGATATGGTAATCAATACAAAAAATCAATATAATACTGTCCTTAAGGAGATTGACGTTTTACTTGAACTATCTTTCTTAGATACTTTTCAAACAATAAAATTAAAAATTTTGATAGATGCATTAGATGAATACCAATCTAAAATTTTTAATAACAAAATTGATGTAACGTCAGAATTAGCAAAAGAATTTTCAATAGTAGGCTCATTTAAGTTCAATTAAAACTTTTTAAAAGTAATAATTTACTTGATTTTTGTTTTTTTTAAAATTTAATTAGTCTTTTTTAATATTGTTTTTAAAGTTTCCTGCTTGAACTTTCGGTTTAAAACCTTATTTTTGATTTGACATTTATTTCGATTTATATATTATTTTATAGTTATGGCAATAGAATTAACAGACGCGAACTTTGAAGAATTAGCAATTAATAGTGACAAGCCTGTCGTTGTTGATTTTTGGGCTGAATGGTGTGGACCTTGTAGAATGGTAGGGCCAATTGTTGAAGAGCTAGCTAAAGATTACGATGGAAGAGCAGTCGTAGGAAAAGTTGATGTTGATAACAACAATGAAATTTCTGCAAAATTTGGAATTAGAAACATTCCGACTATTTTGTTTTTAAAGAACGGTGAAGTAGTTGATAAGCAAGTTGGAGCTGTTCAGAAATCAGCTTTAGCTGAAAAATTAGACAAGTTACTTTAGAAAATATTATTTTTTTTAAAAGCCCTTTCGTTTAAACGGAAGGGCTTTTCTTTTGTATATTAGTTAAGCAAATTTTAAGCAGAATAATTGCCGATAGAAAAACAACATATCACAGAGTTTAGTAGATTTGGTTTAATTGCAAAACAAGTAGTTGAAGGTTTTTTAACGGGATTGCATAAAAGCCCGTTTCATGGGTTTTCGGTTGAATTTGCCGAACATAAATTATATACTCACGGTGATTCAATTAAAAATATTGACTGGAAATTATTTGCTCGAACAGATAAATTATTTTTAAAGGAATATGAAGAAGAAACAAATGTCCGATCAACAATTGTAGTGGATGTTTCATCTTCAATGAATTTCCCTCAGTCTCAGAATACCGATATTAACAAACTTAATAAATTAGGGTTTTCGGTATACGCAGCGGCTTCTTTATTTTATTTGTTAAACAAACAAAGAGATGCGTCAGGATTAGTTTTGTTTGATGAAAAAGTAAATTTTGTTTCTGAGATTAAAGGAAGTAAAACACATTTGAATTTTTTACTCAATCAGTTAGAAATCATTTTGTTAAATAAAAAGACAACAGGCTTTAAAACGAATATCACTGATACGCTTCATCAAATAGCAGATCAAAGTCCTAAAAGAGGACTCGTTATTCTGTTTACAGATTTCTCATTTCAATCAGGACGAGATGATGCCGAAAGTATTATTGAGAGTTTACAACATCTAAAACACAATGGAAATGAAGTTGTGGTATTTAACGTGAATGATCTTAATTTAGAAGTTGAATTAGAATATAATAACCGTCCTCATAAATTTGTGGATTTAGAAACAAGAGAGGAAATTAAACTAACACCAACTCAAGTTAAAGAACAATATAATCAACTTAAAAAAAATCAAATTGCCAAGATTAAAACCCGGTTAACAAGTTTTGGAATTGATTATTCAGACGCTAATATTAATGAAGGATTTGGGAAGATACTTGAGTATTATTTGATTAAAAGGAAGAAGCTTTAATAAATATATTTCAAATTATAATACTACTGTTTACAAGATTAAATTTGTTGGAATCTTAATGAAGATATTGTTCCAAAATACAATTCCATTTTACAAAAGGCTTGCACTTATTTTTTGCATGTTTACGGTTACACGATTAGTTTTTTTACTAATTAATTTAACTTATTTCCCTGATTTCGAGTTGGCTATACTTTTTCATGGACTAAGATTTGATTTAGTAGCAATTGTGTATTTATTTATGCCATTTCTTTTGATTCACTTAATTCCGGTCAGAAATAATACCGCACGTTGGAGAACATTATTATTGAGCGTATTCTTTCAAATTGGATTGCATCTTAGTTTACTAGCGAACTATATTGATACCATCTATTTTAATTTCACTTTCAAGCGATCTACAGCAGATGTTTTTTTACTAGCAAGTACAGGAAACGATGCAATAAGATTAATCCCTCAATTTTTGAAGGATTTCTGGTACATGATTATTGTATATTTAGTGTCGGTTTTTTTATTTACTAAACTTTATTTTAAAATTAAAGAGCGCAGTCTAATATTTACTTTAACTCCTTTGAATTGGGCTTTTAAAAGCGCAGGATTATTAATTGGCTTATCCTTTTTCTTGATAGGAGCAAGAGGTGGTCTTCAGCTTCGTCCTCTAAATATGGCGGATACCTCTAAATATGCATCAGGAAGTAATACCGCTGTTTTAGTTAATACACCGTTTTCTATTTTATTAACACTACAAAATCCTGGTGTAGATAAGGTTTCCTATTTTAAATCAAGTCAATTAGAGAAGTTATATACCCCAATTCAAAAAATAAATGGATCAGGGAGTTTTGAAGGTCGTAATGTAGTTGTTATTATTTTAGAGAGCTTCGGAGAAGAGTATGTAGGATTTTTATCAGGTAAAAAGACATACACACCATTTTTGGATTCGTTGTTTAATCACAGTTATGTCTTTAGAAATAATAGAGCAAATGGGTTAAAAAGTATCGAAGCCCTACCGTCAATTCTTTCAGGATTACCTTCTTTAAATAATACTCCTTTTATATTGTCACCTTATAGCTCAAATCAAATAGAATCCTTACCCTATAGATTAAAAGAGAAAGGTTATAATACATCATTTTTTCATGCAGGAGAAACAGGCACAATGGGATTTGACGCGTTTTGTAAATCTGTAGGTATTGATGATTATTACGGATTGGAGGATTACCCTGATCGAAAAAAGGATTTTGATGGGAGTTGGGGAATTTATGACGAACATTACTTACAATATTTTGCACGAAAATTAAATTCATTTGAACAGCCCTTTTTCTCAAGTGTTTTTACGCTTTCGTCACATCATCCTTACTCTATTCCCATTAAGTACCAAGGTGTATTTGATCAAGGAAATTTAAATGTTCATGAAACGATTGGTTATACAGATATGGCGTTAAAGAAATTCTTTTTTAAAGTCAAAAATGAAAGTTGGTTTAAAAATTCTATTTTCATATTAACAGCGGATCATCCTGCACAAAGTGAGTTTTTATTCTATAAAAAGGATAACGGTAGATACAAGGTGCCGTTGGCTTTTTATATTCCCAATAGTACTTTAAAAGGGGAGTCTGATAAATTGGCAAAACAAGCCGATATTCCTTCTACAGTTTTAGGAATGATAGGAGATACTAGTGAAGTTTTAAACTTTGGAAATGATTTGTTTTCAAGTAATGAGGGAATAGTTTTGAATTATAAGAATAGCAATTACATTATTCATAATCAATCCAACGTATTGGTTTTTAATGGCAGATCACCGGTTGGATATTATGCGGAAGAGGATTCGTTATGGCAAACTAATTTATTGGATAGTATAGTTTCTGATGCGGCATATTTTAAATTGCTAAACAAAGGAAAAGCGTATTTACAACAATACAACAATCGGTTAATTAGTAATCAATTAATTCAAAGGTAGTTTGACTCGTAAAATCACGATATTATTCATAATTAACCCTATTTCAGGAACAGGAGAAAATAAGGTTGTCGAAAAATTAATTAAGAAAGAATTAGCGTACAGCAAATTTGAAGTATCCATTCGTTACACTGAAGCAGTTGGGCATGCTACAGAGATAGCGAAAGAGGGGGTTAAGGCTTGTGTTGATGTTATTGTAGCAGTAGGTGGTGACGGTTCTGTAAATGAAGTTGCAAAAGGTTTAATTGGAACTAATGTGAAAATGGGAATTATTCCAGCCGGATCGGGTAACGGTTTTGCACGTCATTTGAATATTCCAATGGATAAAAGAAAGGCTGTACTATTATTAAATAAATTGTATTCAAAATCTGTTGATACTGCATCTGTAAATGATCAAGTATTTGTTGGAACCGCAGGAGTTGGTTTTGATGCTCATATTGGTTTAAAATTCGACGAAGCTCCCACAAGAGGGTTTTGGACTTATTTAAAACTGACATTTAAGGAATACTTTAATTACAGAGAACAAACCTATAAAATTGCAATCGATCAAAAAAAGACCATTGATGAAAAGGCCTTTTTTATGTCATTTTGTAACACCAATCAATGGGGGAATAATGTGTTTGTTTCTCCTAATTCAGATATTGAAGATGGATTAATAAAAGTTGTTCTTATTCGAAAAATGAATCTTTTATCAGTGCCTTTTTTTGCGTTTAGATTGTTTTCTAAATCGGTGGATAAATCCAAATATTACAAAGAGTTTTCAGGGAAGAAAGTTGAAGTCAGTCAGACAACAAACTTAATACATATTGATGGAGAACCAATTAGGCTAGGGCAGAAGCTTTTCATTGAAATTAAACCATCAAGTTTGGAGGTGATTCAGTAAAACTGTCTTTTCAAATCAAACAATAAACTTTTATACTCTATTGTATATCCTAAAATTGCGCTTCTTAAAATTGGTATTAGCAGCTTTATTCTAATACAAAATAAAAGTCCTATTCTAAAAATAATTCATTCGAAAGATGGTAAGAGAAAAACGACAGTTTAGCAAAGAGTTTAAGTGTGTGCATCCCTTTTATTGTCAGGCACTAAAGCTTTTGCAATTACCCCTGTGTTATGCACTTTTTTTACCTGTGAATGAACTACCAATTTCTACTAAGTTTTTTATTATTACTTCCGAAAGTGGGTTTGCCAATTTTTCCCTTAAAAGTTGAGAAATGTCAACCGCTCCAAGTATGTCATTATTAACTTGAAATTCTACTTTGTCGTCAAGGTCTAGGCGTGTGTCTTCTGTGAATGTTTTGTGCCAAACAATTTTTATTGAGTCCTTGTTTTTCCATGGACATGAAAATTCCCAGTAATCCTTTCTATATTCTATTGTTTGGTTTTGAAATGTTAAACCAATTTTTTCCAATTCTAATTTTAGTTTAGCACTATTTTGTTCTGAGTTTTTAAACATTGATTGTCCCATTGTGCATAACGTTTAGTGTAATTTTCTGAAGTGTAGTCTTCCCCGAAATTGGTCCATTTGAAAATAGAATTCGACAAGCGAGGCACGAGTGCGTCAGTTTGAATTACTAATTTTAACTAAATGGAATAATTATGAAGCAATCACAATTTACAGAACGTCAAATCATGAACATCCTTAAGGAGCATGAGCAAGGCGGAAAAGTAGTAGAAATAGCAAGACGTCATGGTATCTCAGAAAAGACCATTTATCGCTGGAAGACCAAGTATGGAGGTATGGACATTAAAGAGCTCAAGCGAATGAAAGAGTTGGAGAAAGAAAACTCAGAGCTAAAAAAGATGTATGCAGAAATGGCTCTTGTTAATAATGCCTTGAAGGATTTAATAGAAAAAAAGCTTTAGCGCCTGACGATAAACGGGAAGCTGTATCTTATCTGATAAGCAGACATAGGATTAGTCAACGAAAGGCGTGTAAGCTAATAGAATTACCCAAAAGCACTTATTTGTATCAAAAGAAACTCAAGCAAGATGATCGATATATCAATTTACTAAACGATCTAGTTCAAAAACATGTAAGCATTGGTTTTTGGCAAGCTTATCACAGAATAAGACGAACAGGAGAAATTATCAACCATAAAAAACTATATAGGATCTACACGGCTATGAAATTAAACCTTCGAAGAAAATCGAAAAAGAGATTACCTGCTCGAGTAAAGAGAGAACTATTTCAACCAGAAGCAATGAACGAAGTTTGGAGTATTGATTTTATGAGTGATTCTTTATGGAATGGAAGAAAAATCAGGTTACTCAATGTGATCGATGACTACAACAGAGAAATCTTATGGATAGAAACAGATACAAGTTTACCAACACATAGAGTAATCAGAACTCTTGAAGCCTTAAAAGACAGCAGAGGATTGCCTAAAATGATAAGAGTTGATAATGGACCTGAATTTATAAGTAGTAAACTAAGTTTGTGGTGCGAAGAAAACAGTATCCAATTACTATTTATAGAACCAGGATCACCAACTCAGAACGCATATATCGAAAGGTTTAACGGAACTTTCAGAAGAGATGTACTTAATGCATATGTATTTAAATCAATAGAAGAAGTTGATCAAATTACTGAAAAATGGATGTACGATTACAACAATAAAAGACCACATACGGCATTAAAAAATAAAACACCCGTAGAGTTCCGTATTGGGGTTTAAAATTCTATTTTTGAATGGACCGAAAAACAGGGAAGCTTACACATTGAAACAATAATTCCATTCCCAGGGTTAAGTCTGACTTTATTTGCTGTAGTAATTCTCCTTAATTTTATTGTGTCTAGAATTCCAGGGTAGTATTTATCAAAATCAAAGTTTACGATTCCCCATTCAGGAAGATTTTCAACACCACCTTTGATTTCAATATTTTGATTGTTGTCTGTTTGACTAATTAAACCTAATGTAATTACTAGAGTTGTTAATATTAAAAGTGGTTTAATCATATTTATTAATGAAGCATAACGTTGCGTGTAAAAAGTCGTTTTAATGCTTTTTTACACATGTGTTGTGGGGAGTTTTTATTCTTTTAATTTATTGTCAATATCCATTTTTTGATTTAGAATCCTTACGACTTCTAATTTGTCAGTGATTACATAGAAAATTACATGTGATTTAACTCTTGAGAAATAATAACCATTTCTGATATTTTGGATTGAAACTCCTATGCTTTTATTTCCTGCGATTAATTCTATTTCCTGAATAATAAGGTTATAGTAATTATTTGCTTGCTTTTCAGACCAGGTGTCTAAAGTGTAAAGCCAGATTGATTCTAAATCCTCAATGGCTTTTTCTCTTATTTTATATTTAGGCATTTTTACAAGTGCTTTTTCTTAAGAGATGTCAAGTGCCTCTTTGGGTCAAAATCT
>JAQXEE010000156.1 GCA_029251005.1 Flavobacteriales bacterium
CAATTGGCGGAACTCCGCTAGGTAAGGAGAGTTTTATCAACCATATAAAGTCTAAAGTGGGCGCTTTATTTAGGGAGAAATACAGGGAATTGAGTTTTAGCTAATTATTTAGGGTACTCGATAACATCCAATCCTGACATTAGCTGTTTCTTAATTTCGCTACAGGTATCAAGATTTGTCTTTTTAATTAATGATTTTGAGACTAAAAAAGATTTCGAAAATTTTAGAGAAAAAGTATTTAAACATTAAATAATCCAATAGAAAAAAAATGGTGTTTCCAGACTGGATTCTGTATGGCTTCAAAAAAGACGATTATAGAACCACAAGAATTAATTCAATATTCAGCGTAATCACTTCGTTATTAGTAATAAAAAAGCATAAAAAAACGGGAATAAAACAGATTTCTCTAATTATTCCCGTTTAGTACCCGGAGCGGGACTTGAACCCGCACGACCGCAATAGTCACAGGATTTTAAGTCCTGCGTGTCTACCAATTCCACCATCCAGGCTTAATATTCTCAGAGCGAAAGACGGGATTCAAACCCGCGACCCTCACCTTGGCAAGGTGACGCTCTATCACTGAGCTACTTTCGCTTATAAATCAAAGAACCCAATTTTTTCAATTGGGAGTGCAAATATAATCAAATCTAATTATTCTCACAACAGTAAGTTCATTTTTTTTGATTTTACTTTCTATTCAGAGAAATAAGTCACTTAATACAATATTACAAACCTTGTATTTCTTTTAGTTTAAAAGGCCTTTCATTTTTTTAAAGTAAAGACTTCAATCGGAAACAATGCTATAAGATTCGTTTATAGATTAGAATTGTGAACTATATTATAATTATATTACATGAATATAAATCCCAGTAAAAACCATATTCTCCATGGTATACTCACCACTAAATGCATTGTTAATTCAAGAATTCCATTAAAGTTTTCTCAAGTCGAGTTAAATCTCCCTTCTTTTTCTTTTGCTTATTACCTAGAAGGAACAAATCAAAAAGGCGCAACAAAGAACACTTAGAGGTATATTTCTAATAACTTATGCTATAAATGATTTTGCTTTTTCTAAAGCAACGGGGATCCCTGCAACATTCTTACCTCCAGCTGTAGCGTAAAAAGGTTGGCCACCTCCACCGCCTTGTATTTCTTTTGCTAAATCACGAATAATTTGTCCCGCATTTAATCCCTTATCTTTTACTAAGTTCTCACTTACTACAACTGTTAAATTAGGCTTACCGTTTATTTCAGCTCCTAAAACCATAAATAGGTTATCTATTTCAGACCGCATTTGAAAAGCTAAATCTTTAATTGCATCAGTAGAATCAAGATCAATTGTAGATGCCAAAAAGTTCACTCCATTAACTTCAGTTACAGCAGAGTTCAATTCAGACTTTAACCCTTTTGCTTTACCTCTCACTAATACCTCCACCTCTTTTTGAAGCTTTGTATTTTGAGCAAGTAAACTGTCCAAATGCTTTTTAACATCTTTAGGGTTCTTCAATAACGTTCTAACGTCATTTAGTAATGTTAATTCTTTATTTAAAAACTCATCAGCCTTGGTTGATGTTATCGCCTCAATTCTTCTTACACCGGCAGCAACTGCCGTTTCATTTGTAAAAATGAATTTTCCTATTTGAGAAGTTGAGGCAACGTGAGTACCTCCACATAGTTCAATAGAATCTCCAAATTGAATCACTCTAACCTTATCACTGTACTTTTCACCGAATAAAGCCATAGCACCTTGAGATTTTGCTTCATCTAAACTTGCTGCCCTATTTTCATTTAAATCATAATTTGAGCGAATAGCGTCATTTACTAAGACCTCAACTTTCCTAAGCTCTTCATCAGATAATTTTTGAAAATGTGAGAAATCAAATCTTAAATTCTTATCGTTTACTAAAGATCCTTTTTGTTCAATATGCTCTCCAAGCACTAACCTTAAAGCATGATGTAATAAATGGGTTGCTGAATGGTTTGCATTTGTAGCCGATCTTCTTGTCTTACTTACAACTGCTTTATAAGTAGCGGATGGATCAGATGGTAATTGACTCATAAAATGAAGAATAACTCCATTTTCTTTTTTAGTGTCTTGAATTGGAAATTTATCTTCCCCTAAAAACAAAACTCCAGTATCTCCAATTTGTCCACCACCTTCAGGATAAAATGGAGTTTGATCTAATTCAACTTGAAACAAATGCTTTCCTTTTACTCTAATCCCTCTATATCTTAGTATTTTTGATTCTATTTCTAAGTTGTCGTACCCAACAAAAACGCCTTCTCCTTTTTTGACAACAACCCAGTCTTCAACTTCGATTACTGTTGCTTTCCTTGATCTTGCTTTTTGTTCCTCTAATGCGGCCTTAAAGCCTTTTTGATCAACAACTAGGTTTTGTTCTTTCGCCAACAATTCTGTTAAGTCAATTGGAAAACCAAAAGTATCCAATAATTCAAAAGCAAATTTACCATCGATTGTTTCGGTAACAGTTTTTGAGTAATTATTAAATTTATCGATCCCTTTTTCTAAGGTTCTTAAAAAGTTTTGTTCCTCTTCTTTAATTACTTTTTTTGCTAATTCTTGTTGCTTTGATAACTCAGGAAAAAATTCACCCATTTGCTCACCTAAAACATCAACTAGCTTATAAATAAAAGGCTCTGAAATATTTAATTTAGAATAACCGTAACGAACAGCTCTTCTTAAAATCCTTCTAATAACATAACCTGCTCCTGTATTTGATGGCATCTGTCCATCAGCAATAGCAAAAGCGACTGCTCTTACATGATCAGAAACAACTCTGATTGCGATATCAGTTTCACTTTTCTCTTGACTTGTGTATTTAAACCCACTTAATTCAACAACCTTATCAATCAAGGGAGTAAAAACATCTGAATCGTAATTAGATTGGACACCTTGAAGTACCATTGCTAATCGCTCAAACCCCATTCCTGTGTCAACATGTTGAGCTGGCAGTTTTTCTAACTCTCCACTAGCTAACCTATTGAATTCCATAAATACCAAGTTCCAAACCTCAATAACTTGAGGATGGTCCATATTTACTAAATTAGCACCAGGTACTTTAGCTTTTTCTTCTGCGGAACGAATATCAATATGAATTTCAGAACACGGTCCACAGGGTCCTGATGCTCCCATTTCCCAAAAGTTATCTTTTTTGTTCCCCATTAAAATTCTATCTTCCGAAACAATTTCTTTCCAAAAATCAAAAGCTTCTTCATCTAATTTTAATCCATCATCGTCAGCTCCTTCAAAAACGGTTACATAAAGCCAATCCTTTTCAACCTTACAAACCTCTGTTAAAAACTCCCAAGCCCATGAAATTGCTTCTTTTTTGAAGTAATCACCGAAACTCCAGTTTCCTAACATTTCAAACATGGTGTGATGATAAGTATCGACTCCTACTTCCTCTAAGTCATTATGTTTTCCAGAAACTCTTAAACATTTTTGACTATTACATACTCTAGAGTGTTTAACTTCGACATTACCAAGAAACATATCTTTAAACTGATTCATTCCTGCATTAATAAACATTAATGTTGGGTCATCTTTAACCACCATTGATGAAGATGCTATGAATTCATGTTCTTTGTTTTTAAAGAACTCTAAAAAGCTTTTACGTATTTCTTTGGCTGTCATAACCTTATTTTAATATTCATTAACACTAGCTCAAACAGTACATAATTTGATTACCCAAACATTTGGTTATCTTTGTTTATTACTCCTAGCCATTTTTGAGAGGCAAAGGTAATAAATTATGAGCAAGACTAATTTTAAGTTTAACGATAAAACACTCGAATACGAAAAAGTAGAAGTTTCGTTGAGAGCCCGACTAAAAAAAGTAGGGTTACACTTGGGCGTTTCTATTGTTTTAGCCTTAGTGGTTATTATTGGTTCATACCCTTTAGTATCTCGATATAGCCACCATGAAAAGATGCAACAAATTCAAACTCTTGAATCTGAATACGCATTAATGAATCAAAAAGTAAAAAAAATGGCTTCCCAACTACAAATTCTGAAGTTAAGGGATGATTCTGTTTATGCCGGTATTTTTGGTGTTTCACCAGTATCAAAGAGTTTACGTCTAGGAGGTACTGGTGGAATTGATGAATTTAAAAAGCTAAGAGGTTACAACAATAGCGAATTAATGTTAACCTCAGCTAGACTAATAAAAGCCCTTGAAACTCAAGTGAAAATTCACAAACAAGGATTTGATCGTATTACTAACCTTGCAAATACGAGATCAAAAAAACTTTCGCATGTACCGGGTATTCAACCTATCCACAACCATAATTTAATTAGAACAGCTTCTGGTTTTGGTATGAGAATGCACCCTGTATATAATGTACCTAAATTACACTCAGGAATCGACTTCACTGCTAAAACAGGTACCGAAATATTCTCTACTGGAGATGGAGTTGTTGAAAAAGTGACAAAATCTTACACGGGTTACGGAAAACACGTTGTAATCAATCATGGTTTCGGATACAAAACCTTATATGCTCATATGAGTGCCTTCAAAGTTAAGAAAGGAGAAAAAGTAAAAAGAGGTGATATTATTGGTGCTGTAGGAAATACAGGAACTTCAACTGGGCCACATTTACATTATGAAGTAATTCGAAATGGAAGAAAAATAGATCCTGCTAACTTCTTTTTTAATGATTTAAATTACGACCAATACCAAGAGATGCTTAAAATATCAACTCAAATCAACACTTCTCTTGATTAAGATTCTTCATCAAAAGAAGCATGCACTATTGAATTAACTTAATTTCTTTATTATATTCGTTGTAATCTTAATTTACGCACTGTGGCTTTCGAAAATAACGATTCTTTAAAACTTTACTACTCCATTGGAGAAGCTGCTGATATTCTTAACGTTAATACTTCCTTAATTCGATTTTGGGAAAAAGAGTTTCCCATTCTTAAACCTAAAAAAAATAAAAAAGGAAATCGTCAATTTACAAAAGAAGATATTGAGAATTTAACAATGATTTATCATTTAGTAAAGGAAAGAGGTTTTACACTACAAGGTGCTAAAGAAAAACTAAAAAAGGGCAAAAGTACCACGAAGAAAGAAGTCGATATAGTAGATTCTCTAAAGAAAGTAAAAAGCTTTTTACTAGACCTAAAAAAGGAGTTATAGTTTTTAGTTTAGCTAAAAATGGGGGTGTTATATCAAGTAAGCCCTAAAAATTATAGTTGTCATTGTTTTTGATTACTCTTCGTAATTCAACAAAATAAAAAGTTCCAATTTTGCAATCGAAACTTTTTGTTCTTAAATAGAAACACTTTTAACATTTAAAAGCAGCATTTTTGTAATGCTTAATTTATTTTAAAACAACCCGTTTATTTGGGCATCGATTTTAGAAATGACTTCTCCTAAATCTTCTTGATTAGTTGGGAAATGATTATTATCCACATCGATGATTAAAAGCTTTCCTTCATTATACTCACTGATCCAAGCTTCATATCTTTCATTTAATCTGTTTAAATAATCTAAACGAATTGAAGTTTCGTATTCTCTTCCTCTTTTTTGGATATTATCTACTAAATTAGGAACGCTAGAACGCAAATAAATCAACAAGTCGGGAGCCTTTACAAGGCTGTTTGTCAAATCGAAAAGTTGAATGTAATTATCAAAATCTCTTTTCGACATTAAATTCATTGAATGTAAGTTGGGAGCGAAAATATAAGCGTCCTCATAGATAGTTCTATCCATGATTACATTTTTCCCACTCTCGCGATAACGCATTACATTATTATATCTGTTTTGAAGAAAATAAATTTGAAGATTAAAAGACCATCTTTGCATGTCTTCGTAAAAATCGTTTAGATATGGATTATCTTGGGTATCCTCAAAATGAGCCTCCCATCCGTAATGTTTCGCTAAGAGTGACGTTAGCGTTGTTTTACCTGACCCGATATTTCCAGCAACTGAAATTTGCATAATCTTCTAATTTATAAGTCCAATGATAATCAAAAAGTAATTGACTTTAAAAGCTAAGACGATAAATATAAAACTTTTCTTTAGTAAGCAAGAACATCTTTTGCTTGTAATAGGCAAAATCAACAATATTTTTCACATCTAAAGCTTGTTTTTTCTCATCCTGAAGAATTAAATCTGTGACTATTATTGAATCGTTTCGAATAAAAAGAATGTTTTCTCCTTCAATTTGAAAATCTCCTTTAGGTTTAATTTTTATCGTTCTTAAATAACTTCCAAAAAAATCAAACTCTAATATACCTTTATTAGAGTCGCATAGGAACACTTTGTTTCCATATTCCTTTAAACTAGTTATGTCCCAGTTCTGGTTTGTTAAGTTTATCAAATTTCCGGAAGACGAAATCAAACTTAAATTTTTATCAAACTTTTTCAATTCCTGATTCACTGCATCAAATATCCAAAAATTATTATCTCTACTAACTCCCACAGCTTTAGTTAACTCATTACCTAAATCATCTAAATTTATTGTTGGTGAGGCTTCAGACAGTGTTTTGTCAAGAAATTGAATAGAATTTAAACTTTTACTGAAAACCAGAATTTTAAGCATATTTTGAGGCGCCACTAAATCTACCTCAATCACTTTACTATTAAAAGTAAATAAAGTGTCCAAGTCACTGTTCAACTTTAATAAATGTCTTTGGCTGTTAATGGCGTAAAGATTACCTTCTTCGTCCAGTTCAAAGGATGAAAAGTTTGTTGGTACAACTTTTTCTTCTTGCATAACAGTTGCCTGAAATACAAAAACACTTGTAAACAATGTTAGTAAAATTAATTTCATGATTTAGAAAAATATAGTACTCCTTCAACGTATTTTCGATCGTTGTTTAATCGTGGAACTTTATGCTGACCTCCTAATTTATTTTTACTCTTTAACCACTTATAAAAAGTTCCTTTAGGTACAATTCTAACAATAGGCATTCCAAGAATCATATTATTAAACCGTTTGGCCTCATAATCTGAATTAAAACTTTTCAAAGCATCATCTAAAGACGCACTAAAAGAATTCAAATCGATAGGCTCTTTGTCAAATTCAATGATCCACTCATGAAAACCGTTTTGATTCTCTCTTAAATAACTTGGGGCAGCTGTCCATTCATTTATTACTGCATTTGTCTTATCACACGCAATTTTAATCGCTTTTATTGCATTATCAATTACAACCTCTTCTCCAAAAGCATTCATAAAATGTTTTGTTCTACCAATTATTCTTAATCGATAAGGGGCAACTGAGGTAAACATTACTGTATCTCCTAATTGGTAACGCCACAACCCAGCATTAGTAGAAATAACCATTGCATATTCCTCACCAATTTGCACGCTTTCCAAGCTGAATACTTTTGGGTCCTCTCTTTCCCATTGATTTTTAGGAATAAACTCATAAAATATTCCGTAATCTAACATCAACAGAAAATCAGAAACACCCTTTTCATATTGAATTCCAAAAAAACCTTCACTTGCATTAAAAACTTCAAGATAGTTTAACTTAGGTGCCATTTTTTTAAATCGCTCCTTAAAAGGATCAAAATTCACAGCACCATGAATATACATTTCCAATTGAGGCCAAACTTCATTTAAATCATTAGCTCCGGTCTTTTGTAAAACTCGTTCAAACAATATTTGTGTCCAGGAAGGAACTCCAGTTATTGATGTGATTTTTTCCTTAATAATCTCTTCAGCCATTCGTTCGATTTTCAGTTCCCAGTTCCCCATTAACGCTACGTCATTGCTTGGGGATTGTTGACGGGTAACCCAAAAGGGCAAGTTCGAAATCAGAATAGCAGAAAGATCTCCTACAATAGAGCCATTTATATTTGGATCCATCTGACTACTCCCACCCATTAAAACTGTTTTACCAGTAAAAACATGAGTATCATTATGCCAATTACAATATAACGACAACATGTCTTTACCTGCTTTATAGTGACAATCAAACAAGGACTCTTCACTTACAGGTATAAACTTACTTTTATCTTCGGTTGTTCCAGAAGATTGAGCAAACCATTTAATGTCTGATGGCCACATGATATTTTTCTCACCTTTTTTTGCTCGAAAAACATCTGGCTTTATACTTTCATAAGTTTGTAATGGTATTCTATTTTTAAACTCTTCATAGCTATTTATTGACGGAAAATCATATCGTCTTCCCCATTCTGTATTGGAGGCTATTTTCAAAAGGTTACTCAAACAATCTCCCTGAACTTCATGAGGAAATTTTAAAAACAACTCCATTTGATGGAATCGCTTCTTCATTCTCCAAGTTATTAATGAATTTAAAAATGCCATAAAGAGATAATCAGATTAAAAATAATCTAATTTTATTTGACAATTACTACTTAATTGAAATTACAAAAGGCAATCGGACCTGAGGTGTATGAAATGTTTTAAAAAAATCAGGATTTTGAATCATGTAATTGTAGTTCGCAAAAGGCTCAGGTAATCTAACCTCTTGATTAGAGAAATGTTTTACAACTTGCTCAATAGGAGAAAGGATCTTTGGTAATTCAACGAGTTTATATGTTTTAATATCTGCCGCTTGTTTTGCAGTTTCAATCGCCATATTAAGCCCTCCGATAGAATCAACCAAACCATTTTCTTTTGCTTGCTTACCTGTCCAAACTCTTCCTGAAGCCAATCCCTCTACCTTTTCTATGCTTAAGCCTCTACCTTTAGCTACTCTATCAAGAAAAACATCGTATACTTTATTTATCCCCAATTGAAGCCTAGTTTTTTCTTTACTTGTTAAAGAGCGATCAAAAGATGGGAAATCACTCATTTTATGCGTTTTCACTTTTTCTACATTTACCCCTATATTTTCGGTCAACTCTGAAACGTTAAACATTAATCCAAACACACCAATGGAACCCGTTATCGTGTTGTTTTCCGCAAATATTCTATCTCCAGCAGTTGCCATATAATAGCCTCCTGAAGCAGCAACATTCCCCATACTGATAATAACAGGGACTTTTTCCTGAATTAATTTAATCTTTCTCCATAATTCCTCCGATGCCTTAGCACTCCCTCCCGGAGAGTTAATCCGAATAACCATTGCCTTAACTGATTCATCTTTTAAAATGTCGTCAAATATTTTTCCGTATTGAAAGCCACTGATGTCAGATTCTGAAGGCATATCTATGATACTACCTTCAGCGTTTACAATAACAAGCTTATCATCAGCAAGTGAAACAGATGAATTTGCATTGATTAATTGTTTTACTGATATGTATTTCTCATTGCCAAAAAACAGTTTTTTAAATACTTTTTTAACTTCATCTTCATATTTAATTGCATCAACAAATCCATACATTAAAGCTTCTTCTGAGGTCAAAACACCTAAATCATTAGCTACAAACTCCAGAGATTTTTTAGAGATCCCACGGCTTTTTTGTATATCCGAACAGAGATTTATCCAAACATCATTAATCAGCTCTTTTACCTGGTATTCATTTTCAGTACTGATTGAATCCATAATGAATGGTTCTATGGCACTTTTAAATTTACCTACTCTAATAGGTTCCGCTTTTACTCCTATTTTGCTAAGCATTGATTTAAAATAAAGTAACTGCGCGCCAATACCTTTCCACTCGAACCCAGTCATATTTCCAAGATAAATTGAATCTGCAACGGATGATAAGTGATAACCGATTTGAGACATTGAAGTAGAATAAGAAATAATCTTGCGTCCAGATTTTTTGTACTCTAATAAAGACCTTCTCAAGCTTTCAATATTTGCCAAACTTCCATCAACAGCTCCAACCTCTAAATAAATGGCTTTTATAAGCGTATCCTTAACAGCAAGTTGAATCGCTTTTTCGATGGATTTATAATCCGATTGGCAATTTGCCTCTTTAAATATTTGTGTGCCTTTTGATTGGTCTTTTAAATCACCATTGACTTTAATGTGCAATATAGAGTTGTCAGTAACCTCAAAATCATCTCCGACTGAAAGAAGCGAAATCAGGACAACTAAAACAGTGATTACACTAAAAACTATTAAGCTGACAAGATTCGCAAAGAGATTTCTTAAAAAATGCATGTTGAGAATTTTAAACAAATTTAAACTTAATTGTAATTAATACATAGTAAAATTACACGAACGGTTTAAACAATGAAAAATCAGGTATACTTAGGTTTAGGAACAAACCTTGGAAATAAACTAGAAAACCTTACGAAGACGATTGATGTCCTTTCTCAAAACGTAGGAATTATTACAAGTCGATCGTTAATATACCAATCAGAACCCTGGGGTTTCGAAGCAAAGGATTTATTTTACAATATGGTAATTGAAATAGAAACTTCCTTTTCTCCTGATCGACTTTTAATTGAAATTCAAAAGATTGAAAAATTAATAGGAAGAAAAGTTAAAACTAAAGTTGGCTACGAATCGAGGTTAATTGATATCGACATATTACTTTATGGCAATGAGGTGGTAGAAAAGCCTTCATTAAAAATTCCTCACTTATTTAATAAAGAACGATTATTTGTTTTACAACCTTTACTTGAAGTTTTAAACTCCAATTCAATTTTTAAAAATGAATATGAACATCAATTAAAAACAGTTTTTAAACTAAAAAAACTCAAAAAAGTAGAACATTTGTAACAAAACACCGTATTCTTGTTCTTAAAAAAGAAAATAAGTGTTTAAGATGTCGAAGAATAGGTAAAATCTATTTATTATTGCATTAAATTAGAAATAAGACAATTTATATTTTATAACTATTATGAAAATTACAAAATCAATTTTTGGATGCGGAATGGCACTAGCTCTTTCAGCTGGTGTTGCTAACGCTCAAGACGATTCTGCTGAGAAGGCTCAGCTTCCTGTCTGGATGGAGAATGTATACTTAGGAGGATCTATAGGTGCTACTACAACTATTACGGATGTAAAGCAATATGATCTGTACCCTGTAAGAAAATACAGAAATGAGATTGGTTTTGGAGGCGAAGGCTTTATTGGTTATACAATTAATTCAGCTTTTTCTGTCGAAGGACGATTAGCTGGTATAGGAATTAACGGTACAAACAGAGCCAATAATGAATGGTTTACTGGTGGAGGTTTTGAGCCAAGTTTAAATTTGAAAGTAAATTTCACAAACTTATTTTTCACAGGAGCAAAAAAAGGATCAGGAAAAATTGCAGTTAGCGGTTATGCAGGAGCTGGCTTGTTCATGTTTAGATCTAGGCTTTATAACCTTGACTCAGGAACAAAACCATCTGAAAGTGAAAAAGCTGTAAATGGATCAAATGTTGGATTTGAAAATGACTATGAAACTAAAAATAACCGAACTCAAGAAATTTCTATCCCAATTGGAATTCAAGTTGCGTACAAATTAACCAACCAAGTTGATGTTTTCTTTGACCAAAGAATTGGACTTGTTCAAACGGACAAATTAGATGCAAAAATAGGCGGTACTTCTCCTGGGGAATTTTACACTTATACTGCCTTAGGATTAAATTATAAATTATCTGACAAACAATGGTTAAGACCAGAAGACGAATTTAACGACAAGCTTGCTGTAGTTGATTCAATCTTAGAAGGTTTCGTTGACACCGATAATGACGGTGTAATGGATAGCTACGATAAAGACAACAAAACTCCAGAAGGCGCTAAAACTACTGGAGACGGAATGGCAATGGATACCGATGGTGATGGTGTTGCTGATTATGTTGACCAAGAAAGATTATCTATTTGTACTGAGGTTGATGAGAATGGTGTTGCTTTAGATTCGGATGGTGATAATGTTCCTAACTGTAAGGATTCTGAACCAAATACTGAAGCAGGAGCTCAAGTTGATGTTACAGGAAAAGCTATTTCTGCTTTAGCTGGTTTAGCATCAAGCGACAATTCTTCAGTTGACGCAGGACTACCTTCTGTTTATTTCGCAGTATCTTCTACAAAGCTAGGATACGAAAACTACACTGCTTTGACAGAAGTTGCTAAATTCCTAAAGAATAACAAAGGGGTTAAATTAACTGTAGTTGGTCACACTGACGCAACAGGTTCTAAAGATTTCAATAAGAAATTAGGAACTAAAAGAGCACAGGCTGTAATTGATCACCTAGTTAAGATTTATGGTATTGATGCTTCTAACTTAACAGCATCTTCTGAAGGTTCTTCAAACGGAATAGCGTTAGCTAAAGCTGCTAAAGCTAATAGGAGAGTTGATTTCTTATTAACAAAATAAGATTAATGATTTAACATTAAAGCCCTTCGAAATTCGAAGGGCTTTTTTTTGTTTAATGCTTTCCTTTAAAAAGCTCAATCAAATTAGAAAAAGTTACCAATTGTTTAGGAAACAAGTGATTTAAACAACAAGCCTACACATAACTTTTTTGAAACAAAAAAGGAAAAAATTTATTAGTCCAAATCTTTCCCCCTAAATACTATCCAGGCAAAAGTGGTTTCCCCTAAAGACAATGTTATAGAAGATTTCTGTAATATTATGAAATGGTTCTATGCTCTTTGAAAGCTTTATGTAATAAAGTGAAGAATTTGACGAAGTAAATTAAAAAGTATATAATTTTAAAAAGCCCATATTAACTTTTAAATACTAAAAAATAACACTGAAGGAATCTACAGCTAATGGGTATACTTTTTCAAATTTATTTTAGAGTTGATAATAGTTTAAATGACTCCCAAATTACAATACCAGCACAAACGCCAACATTTAAAGAATGTTTAGTACCAAATTGGGGGATTTCAATACAAGCATCACTCTGATCAATTGTTGTTTGTTCTACTCCAGAAACTTCATTACCCATAATAATAGCCAGTTTTTTAATCGGTAAACTTGCTATTTGATGGATATCAGTGGAACCTTCTGTTTGTTCTATTGAGCCGATAAAGAAATTATTTGCTTTCAGTTTATCTATCATTTCTTGAGAAGTATCAAAATACTCCCAAGCAACAGATTCAGTTGCACCTAAAGCTGTTTTTTGAATTTCTCGATGCGGTGGCTTTGCAGTTATACCAACTAGGTAAATAGCCTCCACTTTAAAAGCGTCTGAGGTTCTAAAAATTGTTCCTACATTATTTAAGCTTCTGATATTCTCTAGCACAACAATCAAAGGAATCTTTTCTTGTACTTTAAACTCTGAAACTGAAACTCTATTTAACTCATCTAGCTTTAACTTTCTCATCATAAGATTTTTAAGTACCCACTTACACTGCAACGTGTTTTCAACAACTGTGCATATCTATTCAACTTAATTAACTAGCTTAATCGTGTCGTTTCTTACCTTTAAAACAAACTTTTTTTTGTGGCTATAAAATCAAATAAAACAAAGTCTAAAGATACGCCATTGATGCGGCAATTCAACGAAATCAAAGCAAAGTATCCTGATGCTATGTTATTGTTTCGAGTTGGGGATTTTTACGAGACCTTTAATGACGATGCTCGTAAAGCCTCAAAGATACTAGGGATTGTTCTTACTAAGCGTGCGAATGGCTCTGCAGATGATGCATTAGCAGGGTTTCCTCATCATTCATTAGACACGTATCTACCTAAATTAGTTAGAGCTGGTGTCAGGGTAGCAGTATGCGACCAGCTTGAAGATCCAAAAGCAACTAAAGGCATTGTAAAAAGAGGCGTTACTGATTTGGTAACTCCAGGAATTGCCATGCATGACCAAGTACTAGAACGAAAAGAAAATAATTTTTTAGGTTCTATCCATTTTGAAAATAAAAGAGCAGGTATAGCACTTTTAGATATTTCGACAGGAGAGTTTTTAGTAGCAGAAGGGACAATAGAATACATTAAAAAGATTATTAACAATTTCTCCCCTTCTGAAGTTCTTTTTGATAAATCGAAATACAATTTATTTTCGGAAAGTTTTGGTTCCAAATTCTATACTTATGGTTTAGATGAATGGGTATTTAACCTCGATTTTGCAAAAGATAAAATACAAGATCAATTTGATCTTAAATCGCTAAAAGGTTTTGGTATTGAAAAGTTATACTTAGCTACTACAGCAGCGGGAGTAATTCTTCATTACCTCGGAGAAACATTAAACAACAAAACTTCTCACATACGTGGAATAGCTAGAATTGAACAAGACGAATACGTATGGCTTGATAACTTTACAATAAAGAGCTTAGAGTTAGTATCATCCGATCATCCTGACGCAATAACGCTATTAAATGTGATTGATCAAACAATCACTCCAATGGGTGGAAGAATGTTAAGAAAATGGCTAATACTACCTTTAAAAGACATTAAAGCGATTCAGAACAGACATAATATTGTAGAAGGATTTCTTAACAACAAAAAAAGAATGCTTCCTATTCAAGAATTACTTTCTGAATTTGGCGATATTGAGCGAATAATTTCAAAAATTGCAGTTGGTAAAGTATCTCCAAAAGAACTAATTGTATTAAAAGATTCTATTGTTGCCGCGAATAAAATTGTTGAAATAACAAAAACCGACAAAGTCATAAATAACCTTACAAAAGACATTTTCTCTTTGGATCAAGTTGTTCGAAAAATTGAGAAAGAGATATATCCAGATGCCCCAGCTATAATAGGGAAAGGACGTTTAATTGCTGACGGAGTTGATGTTAAACTTGATGAGTTTAGAGAAATTTCTAACAACGGAAAAAGCATTCTACTAAATCTTCAGAAAACTGAAAGTGAAAAAACAGCTATTCCTTCTTTAAAAATTGCTTTTAACAATGTTTTCGGATATTATTTAGAGGTTCGAAATGCACATAAGGACAAAGTTCCTCAGGAGTGGATAAGAAAACAAACTTTAGTAAATGCGGAAAGATATATTACCCAAGAATTAAAGGAATTAGAAACTAAAATTCTATCCGCAGAAGATAATATAAGTATACTTGAGGCTAAGGTATTTAAAGCTATTGTAGAATTTATTTGTGAATTCTTACCTCAACTACAACATAATGCTAAAAAAATTGCCGAATTAGATTGTTTACTCTCATTTGCTCAAATAGCTAGTGACTTTAAATATTCTAGACCAATCATTAACGATTCACTAATAATTGATATTAAACAAGGGAGACATCCGGTTATTGAAAGAAATTTACCTGTTGGACAAGAGTATGTTGCAAATGATTTATATCTAGATAGTTCTACCCAGCAAATAATAATGGTAACCGGACCCAATATGTCCGGTAAATCAGCTCTTTTACGACAGACAGCCTTAATAACGTTAATGGCTCAAATGGGTAGTTTCGTTCCAGCTAAAAAGGCAGTTTTGGGTTATGTTGATCGTGTTTTCACAAGAGTTGGAGCCTCTGATAATATCTCTACAGGAGAGTCTACTTTTATGGTAGAGATGAATGAAACATCTAATATATTAAATAATCTTTCTGAAAGAAGTTTAATCTTACTCGATGAGATTGGTAGAGGAACCAGTACTTATGATGGTGTTTCAATTGCTTGGGCGATTAGTGAATACTTGCATGAATACCCTTTATTTAAAGCTAAAACACTTTTTGCAACACACTACCATGAGTTAAATAAAATGACGGAGCAATTCCCTCGAATTAAAAACTTTAATGTTTCTGTAAAAGAGGTCGCTAATAAAATTTTATTTATGCGAAAACTTGTTGAAGGAGGAAGTGAACACTCTTTTGGAATTCATGTTGCAAAACTTGCTGGAATGCCAAATAGCGTTGTAAATAGAGCGAATGAAGTATTGGCCGTTCTCGAAAATAGTAGCAGAGGAGAAAATCATTCGAAAAATCAAAAGAAAGAAATCAAAACAAGTAAAAAGGCACTCTCTAAAACATCCGACAAAGGCGTTCAATTAAGCTTTTTCCAGCTAGACGACCCGGTTTTGGAGCAAATCAGAGATGAAATAAAAAATTTAGACATCAACACCCTTACACCCGTAGAGGCATTGATGAAGCTAAACGAAATTAAAAAGTACGTTGGAGGATAGTCAAAGTAATTATTACTTTCAACTCATATTAACATTTGAATAAAACAAATATTAAAAAGATGATTATGAAAATAATCTCCCTAAAATACAAATGTTAAATCAATAAATTCTGTTATATTTTTAACTGTAAATTATCATTACAATAACGATTCTTAAAGTCCTATCTCCAATTTCTATATTTTCATTCATCTTTTTTAAATAGATTTTATAATTAAGAAAGTCTAACCAAGACTAAGTAATGATAGAATGACAATAATCAATTGAAAATATTAATTTCACTATTTTACCACTAGTTTCTGACTAATATTATTAACCCTAAGTATATAAAATCCAGCAGGTAATTGAGAAACATTTAACTTGTGGATATGATGTCCAGTATTTAACAATCCTAAATCCTTTTGCAATACTAAAGTGCCTAGCGAATTATAAATTTTCAAGTCAACTTGATTCGTCTTCATTAGTTTGAAATTTAGCTGAGTTGATTTCCTAACAGGATTAGGAAATATTGCAACACCTTCTATAAAACCATCTATTTCATTAACTGACAAAGCTGTTGTTGTTAATTTGTAAACCACTTGAATGTGCTCTATAGGGAAGCCAGGATTTTGAATTACCCCAGGAATCAAACTTGAAGCAAATAAACCAAAATTATATCTTGTTGAAACATCATTTATATATGAACAAAACCCTGCATCTTCAGACCAAATCATTTTAGGTGTTTCTCCTTTAACTTGTTCTCTTGCTAGCATCATGAACTCGTTATAATTCGAAAGTGTATCATCATTAGCTTTCCATTCATAACCTGGATTAAAGCGAATGTAAACACCATATCTATTACCAGCAGCTACAGAATCATTAACGTCAATAATTAACTCTTTAATCTTTACATCATAAGTAGAATCATTTACAGTTAATAATATTGTATCGGTTCTAAAAACTTGATCACTCACGATAGCATCTGTTGTCCCGGTATGTTTAATCGACATATGCTTAAACTCTCCATCATCATACTCACTATTTCCGTTAATATCAAAATAAGAAGTTAAAGGTTCACTTTTTA
Organism: Flavobacteriales bacterium; assembly: GCA_029251005.1. GTDB lineage: Bacteria > Bacteroidota > Bacteroidia > Flavobacteriales_C. Next base: position 16,984 of record JAQXEE010000156.1, read on the forward strand.
AAAAGTCTATTAAAACCGTATCAACAACAGATGTGTTAGAGTTTCGAACATAGAGGTAAGGGATTAGAATCGAATCCACTACTGTATTTCCCCATTCATCTAACCAACCACTTGGTGTTCTAGAAGGATTAATTACATCGGCTAAACCATGTATGCTAGCAAATATAGGTTGGTCAGAAAGTTGATCAAAATCCCAAATTATTGTTGAATCTGGAAAAATAGAAACTGGAAATAAAATTCCATTTGGAATTTCACCAATCTCAACTAAATTAGAGCTTAGATTAAACCACATATCACCATACGATCTGATTTGCAATTGTCCTGAAGGCTGATTCAAATCAACTTCTAAGTCTTCCCTAATTGTTAAGTTATTAAACTCTAAATTCAAAGGAACTTGTCCAAACGTTACTCCTGTAAAAAGAACCAAAACTAAATAAAGTCCAAAGTTTTTCATAAAATAGATTGATGTATAATACAATGTAATAATTTAAAAATCAGTCACTAAGGATAAATAAAGCTGTCGACCTTGATTCACGCCATCTTCAACTCCCCAAGCCCAATCAACACGAATGAAATAGCCCATTAATGAGCTTCTAAGTCCAATCCCATAACCTCCAACTATAGGTTCTTTATTAGTTCTTAATGTAATTTCTCCAGTTCGAGCTTCTCCTCCAATTATTAATTCTTTTTTATTTAGTGAGTTTTGCTCCGAAAATGGATTACTTCCTGACCAAGCTGTTCCAAGGTCTCCGAAAAAATTCAACTGAAAATGATTTATGAAGTCAGATGAAAATGGTCTTGAAAATAAATAAGAGACAATTGGCCATCTAATCTCAGAACTTAGCAACATAAAAGAAGTTCCGTTTCTTATATTTTGAGTAAAACCTCTCATATTAGTTGCTAAAGTTTGAAAAGCATAATCTGATTGATCTGGAAGTTCACCTGGGTCTAATTCTTGGTTAAACTGAGGAGTCGCCCATGAGTCCACACCTCCCATGTAATACATTAATCTTTGACTCCCTAAAGACGATCCTCCTGAAAACCGATTTGCTAAGATTAAAGAACGATGTAACTTAAGGTAATATCTAAAATCAGCTCCGTATGTTAACATTTGATTGTTCCATTTAGGAGCTTCTTGATAAACCTCAGAGAATAGTTTAAACCTTAAACCCGTAAATAAATTCTTTCCAAGGTATCTTGTATTATCGAATGTATAGTCAACTCTTATGCTTGGCCAAAACTCTTGTTTTATTGGAGTTAACATTAACTCTTTACTTGCACTTAATGGAATAAATTGATCATATCGTAACGAAAATGTTGTAGAAAATCTGTCAACAATAGATAAAGGGTAAGTCAGCCTATAAATTCCCTCATACGTTATATTTTTAAGATAATTAGTAGATTCACTTACGTCTGTATTCGTCCCTCGATATAACAAATACTGCTTATCCAATCGCTTTTTCCGATCACTATAACTTAAGAACAACTCATTACTCAATAAATCAGCCATTCGGATTCCTCCAGTAATTAAATGATCTTCCAGTAAATCAATAACAGAATACTTCATAAAACCGTTCATACCTGGCATTGGATAAGTTGTTCCCCCTGAGTATCTTTGGTATTGAGGGTTTAAAAAACGATTATCCAAATCTAACGAAACCTCTGCTGTTTTAAATGACAGCTCATAATTTCTCATTTTTGCCTTTCTGGCTATGGAGTCTGATGTTAAAAATCCAAACTTAGAGAGCAATTGAAAAGATGAACTATAATTTGGTTTGTCTACCTGAATCACCGAATCTTTTAGACGCCCTTTTATTTCATCTTGAAACAAATAAAAATCCGTGTAAACAAAGTCTGGATTTTTATTTATTCTATTGCGAATACTATCTATAGTAAATACTTTTAAACTTTCATCTCCTTTTTGAACTTCAACTTTTTCGGCACCCAAAGTTTTCTTAAACTGAGTTGGAACTAAGTTGTATTGTAACTCCCCAAATGGATTAATATTAAGTTGATTCCGATCTCCATCCTTAAATATTCGAGCAATTTTACTTCCATTTGATGAATGCCATAATATATTTGAATTTAAATTGGAGGTCGCCTTTAATCTTGAGAAATAACGATAATGAATCACCGTATCAACAAATGCTACCCCACTATCCAAAATAGCTTCCCATTCATTGTAAATACCATTCGCATCACTTAAATACCTGATTTTATTTTCACTTAACTCTAATGGCATTTTCTCATTAGCCAAAGGTGTTTTGGTTATCCTACGAAGAATCTGCGGGGAGTAATAAAAGTTTTTCTTATTGCTATAGGAATACATAAATAAATCACTAGTATGTGCATAAACTACATTCCTATCTCCACCTACCTCCATTGAATTATCAACTCGATTACTCGAAAACACAATATCTTTTGAGTTATTAATAAATATTGGATATCGATCATCGAAATAATCATTAGTTATTTGCTCTTGCGAACGACTGCTTACATCTAAAACATAAATATCGGTTTTACCCTTAACAACAGCAGATAAAGCAATTTTGAGTCCATTACTTGAATAGTTTGCGTCCAATATTTTTTCGAATTGAAAAAGTTTCGTTTTAATTTTCTCTTTGGTCACTATGTTGTAAGTCATCCAATACAAATCGCCTCTATACTCGTAAAAAACACTTAAAACATCGCCAACCGGATGCCAACATATTACTGGAAAAGAATGATCGGGAACGACATCTAATTTTTGACCAAGTGTTAAGATTACCTTTTGATTTTTTTTATTCCCAATTTCAGTAACAATAACTTTTTGCTGACTTAATTTATTAGTTGTGAAAGCAAGGTGGCTTTCTTTTGAGTTAAGACAAAGTCTATCATATCGTTTTAATTTTTTTATTTGAACAGGAACACTTTTGTTGTGTTGAATGATTTCTTTTCCTTTATTATCTGATATAAATCTTGATTTAAAATAGTTCTCCCAATCTGTCACCAAGTTATCAGTACTTTTTCCAAGTATAAAAAGTAAACCATCCGAGGTATTTCTACTTACTTTCGACATATACAAAACATCAGATACTGCTTGCTCTCCATACACATCTGCAATATAATACCAAATTGAGTGTCCAGCATAAATAGCCTCTTCACCAGCAAGCCAACTAAATTTCTTAAACTTATTCAACTTCATATAAGACTTTACTTTATTTTCAGTCTCTGTACTCCACTTTTCACTTAAGTAGGATATTAATCCATCTTTAAACCAAGACGGGAAATTTATAATTGCTCCATTCTTTATCTCATCAGATAACTCATCTCCGTAAATAATCTCATTTACTAAAACTTTGGCAACCCCACTTCTTATTTGTTTGTCAAAATTCTTATGATTTCCATCAAAATAAACAAACACCTTATTTCCTGATATCCGAGCAAATCCCCCAGTATTTGAATGTTCATTTGGATAATTTCCGATATTACTTTCTCTAGATTGATTCTGTGTATTATAAATTACAAATTGAATTTTTCGTTTTAATTTGTACTCAAATTGAGTTTCTATTGAAGAAAGTTGAAGGTGAGCTGATCGAGCCAGATAATCTGCTATATTCTTTCCTTCTTCATAAAAATAAATATTGAATTGCTCATATTTATAATGACTCCAAAGGTAATCGTTAAACTGAACGCGGTTTTTTCCGAAATCAACCTGAGACCCATTATAAAACTGCCCCTTCGATAAATTCCCTAAAAGAATAAGTATGATAATTATATACCCTTTTGACCTCTGCATAACAAAGTCTAAAGTAACAAATATGTTTTACAAATATTGTTACCAATTCGTGTAATTAAGAATTAACTTTAGAGCATGATTACTATTAAAAAATTCACATTTAATCCTTTTCAAGAAAACACCTATCTTCTTTTCGATGAAACAAATGAATGTGTTGTAATTGATCCAGGATGTTATGGTCCTGAAGAAAAGGCTCACCTTGTTGATTTTATAAAAGAAAATGGTTTAAAACCTGTTAAACTTCTCAATACACATTGCCACATCGATCACATCCAAGGAAATTATATTATTTCCAAAGAATTCAATTTGAAGCTAGAAGCTAATAAATTGGAAACACCTGTATTGAAACAAAGCCCTACATGGGGATTACAATATGGAATAAAAGGGGATTTATCTCCCGAAATAGAAGTATTTTTAGATGAAGGTGATCAAGTGAAATTTGGGAATTCTATTTTGGATGTCATTTTCGTACCAGGCCACTCACCGGGGCACATCGCGTTTATTTCTCATGAAAATAAATTCATAATTAACGGAGATGTTCTTTTTAAAGGAAGTTTTGGACGATACGACTTACCTGGAGGAAATATATATACACTATCAAAAAGTATTCAAGAAAAACTGTTCTCATTACCCGATGAATATTTAGTATACGCTGGACATATGGGAGAAACAACTATAGGTGAAGAAAAAAGCTCCAACCCTATTTTACAATACCCAAAAGAAGCTCCAACTAATTCTTAATTTTAAAATTAAACATCATGAACAAATCAAAATCATCCGAATTATATAAAACATCTTCTAAGTATTTCCCAGGTGGTGTTAACTCTCCAGTAAGGGCATTTAAAAGTGTTGATGGAACTCCTGTTTTTATTACAAAAGGAAATGGGGCTTTTGTTACTGATGCTGATGGAAATGAATATATAGATTTTTGTGCTTCTTGGGGCCCGCTTATACTTGGGCACAATAATAAAAAAATTAAAGATGCTGTTATTGCAGCAGCAGAGCACGGCTTAACTTTTGGAGCCCCAACAATTCAAGAAAACGAATTGGCCGAGTTACTAATTAATAATAACCGTTTTGTTGAAAAAATAAGGTTTGTTAGTTCTGGAACCGAAGCTGTAATGAGTGCTATTCGACTGGCAAGAGGTTATACAGGAAGGAATAAAATAATAAAATTTGAGGGATGCTACCACGGCCATGCTGACCACCTGCTAGTAAAAGCAGGAAGTGGTTTAGTTACTTTCGGTTCTTCCTCTTCTGCCGGTGTTCCTGAATCATTTGTAAACGAAACACTTGTAGTAACCATTAATAACAAAGAAGCTGTTTTAAAAGCTTTTGAAGACTACAAGGATGAGGTTGCATGTATTATTATTGAACCTATTCCAGCAAATAATGGTTTATTACTACAGGACAAAGAATACCTTCAGTTTTTAAAAGACACAGCAAAAGCTAATGGAGCCCTACTTATTTTTGATGAAGTAATTTCTGGGTTTAGAGTTGGATTTGAAGGTGCTGCAGGATTATACAACATTCAGCCTGACATCGTAACTTACGGTAAAATAGTTGGCGGAGGAATGCCTGTTGGTTGCTACGGAGCGTCAGCTGAAATAATGAGCTGTATAGCTCCTGATGGAGATGTTTACCAAGCAGGTACACTAAGTGGAAATCCAGTTGCTATGGGCGCCGGAAAAGCTACCTTAGATGTTTTAATTCAAGATGGATTTTATGAAGATCAAGAAAAAAGAACGTTAGATTTTGTTCAGATTTTAAAAGATCACATTTCAGATAAAGGTTACAAGCTTAAAATCCCAACAGTAGGGTCTATATTTTGGATTACTTACGGGGAAAAAGGTAAAATTCAAAACCCCGATCAAATTGATTCGGAAGTTGGAAAATACTTTAATGCTATTTTCAGCAGACTTCTGAATAAAGGAGTTTACTTGGGTCCTTCGGGTTATGAAGTTGGATTTATTAGCGCTGCACACACTCCAGAGATTTTAAAGAAGGCTGCTTCAATCTTAATAGAAGTTTTAGACGAAGTAAATGAAGACATTGGCTTAAAGTAATTAAATTAATTTCGTAAAAAAATGGCCAACATATCTGTTGGCCATTTTTTTACACCTTAAACTAAAGTTTACTTAATAAACCTTTAATTGATATAATTTTTAGCAAACGGAAAATTTTAAAATGTAATGCACCCTTAATTATCCGAAGTTAGAAGGCAGGAAATTAGGTGTATAAATTAAGGGTTATTAATCTGCAACGAAAATTCAGTATCAGAAAAATAACTGAGATCTAAATTATTTCATATTACAAGCTTCCGTAGGATTTTATTCCCCAAAAAATGAATAACAATTAAAAATGCTTTTTTCTCAATTACAAGTCGCTTTAAAAAACACAAAATCATATTAATCAATTGCCTAAATAAAAAAAGCCTCCTATCGAACGATAAGAGGCTTTTTAGTGTTCTAATGAATTCTATTTCATTACAATTACTTTTTGCATATACTTTATTTTATCACTTGACACCTGAATTGTATATACTCCAGATTCATAACCTTTAAGACTCTGTATTACGAAACCTCCATTCATTTGGGATCTTGAGTAAACTAGTGCTCCAACGTTGTCAAACAACTCAATTTTATATTCTGTAGTTGTTCCAATTGGCAAATTAAATGCGATTTGATTGTTCGTTGGATTTGGAAAAACTTTTAAATCCTTAACTAAATAACCATCTCTATCTTCAATACTATTTACATTAACTTCTTCGGCTTCTTCACCTGCAAAAATTACTGTATCTCCCTCAGCGGTAACTCCACCTTCAGTGCTTAAAAGTACACCAACATTGGAGGCATTTGCTATTGCATTGACTCCTATCCTAACTAATACACCATTTCCTACTAACGAATTATGATCGATTCTAGATTCAGCAATGTAAATTGTCCTTTTTCCTGCATTTTCGTGTTCAAATGTAATTAATTCATCGTTAAAGTCATTCGTAGAATCTTTTAACCAAGCATCAGAATAGTCATATGTAATTGATTCGTAATCAAATACGTTTGGATCTAAATCAATCTCAAATCCTAAACCATACATCGAAACATCTATTGAATCGGGAACAGAAACCGTTAAAACGGCTTTTTCTCCAACGAAAATATCATCGACATCCCAATCAATAGATAATTGATTGGCTGCTTTAGCTCTTGCTTTCGGGTGGCGAGAGTGTGAAAAATGTTGTTCAATAATATCAATATCTGAAGTGTCAATTATCCCATCACCATTCGCATCACCATTTTTGTTGTTTACATCACCCCAAAGATTAGATGTCCAATTTTGTGATTCATAACCTTTCCATATTATTGCATCAACCTTCTCTCTTGACGGGCCTGTTTCTCCATAGTGTAGTCCAATTGGTAATACATCATAATGATTCACTTTTAAATCTAGATTCGCATCTCCAGGCCAAACACAACTAACAAGGCATTTATTTTCTAAAGCATTACCTACTCTTATTTTGTTATAAAATGTTTTTACGCAACCTGAATCGTTACTTACTGTTAAACGCACTTTATAAAGCCCTGTATCGGCATAATAATGAGACGGTTGTTTTTGATTGGATAGAGTTGAATCTCCAAAACCCCAATCATATTCTAGATTATCCCCCAAAGATTTATTGTCAAAATGTGCTGTTGAGGTTAAAGCGTTTGCATAGTAATCAAACTTTGCAAAACATGCTGCCGATATATCCCCTACAGATATAACTTCACATTTTGTTTCCTGTCCTCCACTATGGTTTCTCGCTGTTAAACACACCTCATAATATCCATCTTCTTCATACTCGTAAATGGGGTCTCGAGTAACTCCTGCTGAATCGCCATCTCCGAAATCCCAATACCAATCACTTGGATTCCCTACAGACTCATCTTTAAAGTGCACCTTACCGTCAATTGTATCTAAAAAGTAAGTGAAGTCTGCGTGTACGTATTCTTCCACTTCATTAATATCTCCAAGTACCGAAATATGATCGCAGTATGTATTAAAGCAGCCGGCTAAAGAATCATAAACTGTTAAACAAACTTCATACACTCCATCTTTTTCGTAAGTATGCGAAGGGAATGAATCGTTGGAGTTATATCCGTCATCATAATCCCAAATCCAACCACCTATCTCCCCACACTTTATTTCCGAATCAAAATAAACCGTTCGGGAATCCACATAGTATTCAAAGTGCGCATAACAATAACTTGTGGAATCATCAATTATTGGTACTTGTGCACAATGCTTATCCTGACAACCTGAAACGGAATCAAACATCGTTAAACATGCGCCGTTCAATCCTGTAGAGGTGAAGTTAATTGTTGGACTTTCTTCATAACTTGACGATCCATCACTAAACTTCCAAAAAGATTGCGTAAACGTTCCTTTGGATACGTTTTTAAATACTACTTCAGAACCGCTAGTTGGAAAAAATTCAAAATTTGCATGACACTCTACTGAGTCTTCACCTACAGCAATAATCACTATTTCTTCGGTGTGAGAAGCTTGGCATTTTGAATTACTGTCCCAAATCATTATCGTTACGGGGTATACACCATTATTTGGATAATTTCCTATTGGGGAAGCATTATTCCCGAATATACCATTCCCTAAATCCCAACGAATATTCGTATAATCTCCTGTAGATGCATTGTTAAACTGTATCTCTCCATTGGATAATGGGATATAATCGAAGTCAGCAGAACAGAAAACCTCACTCGTATCTTTTATAATGGAAACTTGCTTACAAACTGAAGCTTGACAACCTGAAACACTATCCCAAGTAGATAAACATACTTCATAGAGTCCTGTTTCCTCGTATGTATATGACGCTGTTAACCCATCATCATACGAACCTCTTTCGAAAGTCCAATGGCTGTGCGAATTACTCCCTAAGGAGGTATTAGTCACAGTTACCTCTTCATCGATTACAATAAATTCAAAATCTGCTAAACAGTTAACATCCAATGAATCCAATTCAATGTTTACCTCTTTACAAATGGAAGATTGACATCCTGACTCTGAATTGTGTACGTTTAAACAAATATTGTAGTAACCGGAGGTAGTAAATTCATGCGTTGGATTGTCTTGAAAGGATTGAATGCCGTCACCAAAATCCCAATGCGAATGTGTATTTCCGATAGACTTGTTTACCGTATGTACAATATTTACCGAATCTATGAAACCATCCATTCGAGCCTCACAAAGCACAGAGGATGTGTCCAAATTAACTAATACGGGTTTGCAGAATTGATCTTGACAACCTGAAAATGAATCGTAAACAGACATACATACGTTATAATTTCCTGAGTTTTGGTACGTATGACTAAATTGCTTTTTGTATTTTGAAAAACCATCTCCTAAAGAAAAATAAACAGCACTGTTAGTACCTAATGCTTTTGAATTAAAAGACACATCTCCTGTATTTTGGATGAAATAATTAAAATCTGCGCGGCAGTCTAAACTGTCTACAACTTCTACTGCAACTGTTTTACAAATCGAACTGTTACAACCTGTCTCATCATTGTAAATACTTAAGCAAACTTCAAAATATCCAGAGTCTGGAAATTCATGCACGACAGTATCCTTAATACTACTTGTATGTTCACCTCTGTTAAAATCCCATGTAACATCGGAGTGATTGCCTAAAGATTCGTTTATAAAACGAAATTTTTTAGGACCTATTTTTTTAACCTGAAATTTTGATTGACAATAACCGCTATTCTCAACATTCCCTACCGGTACAAAATCACAAAACTCGGAAACATAAGATGTAACGTTATTAATTGCACGAATACATACCTCGTAAATTCCATCTTGTTCGTATGTATGAGAATGAGAATCAGAATTATTAGAAAAATTCCCATCCCCATAGTTGTATTGAACATGTGTATAAGTTCCCTCCGTTGTATTTTGGAAAGTAACGTTGTTACCATCTTCAGCAGTAACTTTAAAAGAAGCATCACATCTCTCTCTGTACAAGCTCTCTACCTCTTCATCACTTAAAGCTTTTGAGAAAATTTTTAATTCATCAACAGAACCATTGTAGTAGGCATAATCCGCATTTCCTTTTTTACCTAAAATTAAATTGCCATTAGATTGGTCAATCTTTATTTGATTAGTTCTATCAACTTTATTTACATTATTTACAAATAGTTTATAGTCACCATCAGAATACGTTACAACTAAATGTTCCCATTGCCCATTATCAATTGTTTCGTTAGATTTTAGATCAACTGAATGCGTACCAGTATAAGGTATTCCATCTTCTATTTTAACACCATAATCCCACTGATCGGGATCACTATTCCCTTTAACTAAAATACATCCGAATCCAACATTATCTATTGTTTTAACCCACAACGAAATTGAAAAACTTGAAGTTTTATTAAAACCATAAATATTATTGTTTCCCAAATCAACATAAGTTATGTTCTCGGAATCATTTTTAATTTTTATTGCCGAATTAGGTTCCCCGTTTATACCAGGAACGTATTCTGGGTTGCCAGAAGGTAAACCATTATTTATATCTTCATAAATAGTTTCAACATTACAATTCCCATCAAAAGAGTAATGCGCAATTAAATTTCCCACTCCTGTTTGTCCGAACAAGGAGGTAGTACTTAATATAAGCAAATAGATGATTTTTTTCATTGAAATAAATTTGACACTAAATTATTCTAAATATTTAAACATGACACTGAATTCAGTTTTTTTTATTTCAAAATTTTATGACTTTCTATTTTAAAATGGAAAGATATGTTTGAACATTTATAAAAAAAAAGCCTCTTATCAAATGGTAAGAGGCTTTTAAAATTTTTGTTTAATGCTACTTCATTAAAATTACTTTTTGCATATACTTTACTTTATCACTTGAAACCTGAATTGTATAAATTCCAGATTCGTGATTTTTAAGGTTTTGTGTTACTAAACCTCCATTCATTTGTGAACTTCTGTAAACTAATGCTCCAACGTTATCAAACAACTCAATTTTATATTCTGTGTTTGTTCCTATTGGTAAATTGAATATAATTTGATTGGTTGTTGGATTTGGAAAAACTTTTAAATCCTTAATTAAATAGCCACCTCTTTCTTCAATACTGTTTACATTAACTTCTTCCGCTTCACCTGCAAAACTTACCGTATCTCCCTCCTCGGTAACTCCACCCTCAGTTGTTAAAATTGCTCCAGTATTTGAAGAATTCGCTTTCGCAGTTACATAAATCTTAACTAGTTCACCATTTCCATTTAACTCATTATGATCATTTCTAGATTCAGCAATATAGATTTGACCTAGGTCTTCGTTTTCCAATCCAAATGTAATTAAGTCTTCTCCCTCGGTACCTAACCAAGAACTTTCGAAATCATATCTAATCGTTCCGTAATCAAATACTACCGGGTCTAAATCAATTTCAAATCCTAAACCATACATTGTTACATTAATCGAATCTGGAACAGATACCGTTAAAACCGCTGTTTCTCCAATATCAATGTCATCCACATCCCAATCGATAGATAATTGATTGGCTGCTTGAGCTCTTGGTTGCAAAGGATGGGAATAAGCAAAATTAGTTTCGATAACTTCAATGTCTGAGAAATTAATTACCCCATCACCATTTGCATCACCATGTTTATTGTTTACATTACCCCAAAGATTTGATGACCAATCTTGTGATTCATAACCTCTCCAACCATTTGATGACTCTTTTCTATTTGGACCTGTTTCCCCAAAATGTAATCCCATTGGTAAAATATCGTAATGATTTGCCTCTAAATCCAAGTTTGCATCTCCAGGCCATACACATCCAATAAGACATTTATTTTCTAATGCATTACCTACTCTTATTTCATTACAGAATGTCCTTACACAACCTGAGTCGTTACTCACTGTTAAACATACTGGATAGAAACCTGTATCTGCATAAGAGTGAACTGGTTGATATTGGAAGGATGTAATTGAATCCCCAAAATCCCAATTATATTCCGTAATTCTGCCTAGTGTGTTATTGTCAAAATGAGCTGTGGCTGTTATAGCATTTGCATAAAAATCAAACTTAGCATAACAAGCATCTGAAACGTCTCCTACTGTTATTACTTCACACTTGGACTCTTGTCCGATATTAGAATTTTTAGCCGTTAAACAAACTTCATAAAATCCATCCTCAGTATACTTATATGATGGATTTTGAGAAACACCTGCCGAATCGCCATCTCCAAAATCCCAATACCAACTATTGGGATTCCCAACAGACTCGTCCTTAAAGTAAACGTTACCATCATCTAAATCTAAAAAGTAAGAGAAGTCTGCCTTAACATAATCATCCAATTGAGTAACGTCTCCAAGTACCGAAATCTCATCGCAGTAAGTATTAAAACAGCCAATTAAAGAATCGAATACCGTTAAACAAACATCATAAACCCCATCTTCCTCATAAGTATGCGACGGAAAAGAATCATTTGAATTGAACCCGTCATCATAATCCCAAATCCAGCCTGTAATATTACCCTTTATTTCTGGGTAAAAATTAACCGTTCTAGAGTCCATATAAAATTCATAATGTGCATCACAATAACTTGTAGTGTCATTAATAATTGGCACTTCAAGACAATGTTTATCCTGGCATCCTAAAATAGAGTCAAATACGGTTAAACAGGCGCTATATAAACCTCCAGCTTCAAAGTTAACAGTTGGGTTTTCATCATAACTTGAAACCCCTGTACTAAACTTCCAGAAAGACTTCGTAAACGTTCCTTCTGATAAGTTATTAAATACTACTTCTGAACTATTGGTTGGGAAAAATTCAAAATTAGCATGACAATCAATAACTGCTGTATCTTTTAATAAAACTACATTATCACATACTAAATCATGACAACCTGTTTGATTGTCGTAAATACCAACACAAACAGTAAAAAAACCTCCGTGAGGGAAAACATGCTCAACTTCACTCTGACCTTCGGAAAAAGTCCCATCCCCAAAATCCCAATTTATATTTGTATAAGCTCCTTTTGAAACACTCTTAAACTTAACAAGAGAATCATTTATTGGGAAAAATTCGAATTTCGCATGACATTCTACTGAATCTGCATCAATAGCAATCGCTATTTCTTTTTTATAAGACGATTGACATTTTGAAATACTATCCCAAATCATTACCGTTACAGGATATATACCGTTACTTGAATAAATCCCTTTTGGAGAAGTACTATCCGAGAAAATACCATTCCCTAAATCCCAATGAACATTTGTATAATCCCCTATCGAAGCATCCTTAAATTGTATCTCATTGTTGGATAACGATATATAATCGAAGTTAGCCAAACAAAAAACAGTATTCGTATCTTTTACAATAGAAACTTGTTTACTAACTGTTGCTTGACAACCCGAAATACTGTCCCAAATGGATAAGAATACTTCATAAACTCCTGTTTCCTCATATATATACGAAACGGGGGACCCATCATCGTAAGATCCATCTCCAAATGACCAGTGCACGTGGGAGTTGTCTCCTAAAGAATTGTTATTAAAAGTTACCTCTTTATCTATTACAATAAATTCAAAATCCGCTAAACAGTTAGCAGCCAGTGAATCCAATTCTATATTTACTTCTTCACAAGTGGAAGATTGACATCCTGATACTGAATCGTGTATATTTAAACAGATATTGTAGTAACCAGACGAAAGAAATTCATGCGTTGGACTGTTTTTAAAGGATTGGCTACCATCTCCAAAATCCCAATGTGCATGAGTATAATCTCCGATAGATTGGTTTATCGCATGTGCAATATTTTCAGAATCTACAAAACCATCCATCTTTGCCTCACAAAACCGAGAAGATGTATCAAAATTAACGACAACTTGCTCGCAATATTGATCTTGGCAACCAGAAAGCGCATCATAAACAGACATACATACTTCGTAATGACCAGAGTTTTGATAGCTATAACTAAATGTTGAGGTGTCTTTTGAAATCCCGTCTCCAAGAGAGAAATAAACAGAACTGTAAGAACCAGATGCTTTTGAATTAAAGAAAACCTCTCCTGTATTTTGAATGAAAAAATCAAAATCCGCACGACAATTCACACTATTTGTATCAACGACTTCAATTGTTTTACAAATCGAATTAAAACAATTTGAAAAAGAATCGTAAACACTTAAACAAACTTCAAAATATCCCGAGTTCGAAAATTCGAATTCAGTACTATCCGATCTAACTATATTTTCTCCTCCGTTAAATTCCCATTTCACATCAGTGGCATCACCTTTAGATGTATTGTAAAAAGCAAACTTTTTAGCTCCTATTGAATTAAATTCAAAGTCTGCTTTACAAAAAGCTTCGCTTGTGTCTTTCAAAACTGTTATTGAATAACAAGAGTCGGAAACACATCCTGTAAGACTATCAAAAATATTTATACATACTGAATATACTCCTGATTGATTATACGTTTTAACCGGGTTATCAAGATTAGATGAAGTTCCATCCCCAAAATCATAATGAACATCTGTGTAAAGACCTTGAGAATTATTGGTAAAAGAAACATAAGTACTATCGGATTCATAACCAAAAGCGGCAAAACAATTGCCTTCGGAACTAAACGTAACAGTTAAACTATCACTAACCTCACATCCAAATGAATTCGTTACAGTAACATAATAAACGCCACCTGATTCAACAGTAATTACCTGAGTTGTTTCTTCATTAGACCAAACATAAGTAGTCCAACCCTCTCCTGCATCCAATGAAAAAGAATCTAAATTAAAAACAGTTGTATCATTGCCTAAATCGAAATCTTGTACTGAAACTAAGATATTAACATTTTCAGAGGCTTGACAACCATTAAAATCCATAACAGTGGCAGTATAAGTTCCAGCTTCGCTGACGTTAATTACTTGGTTTGTGGATCCTGTGCTCCAAGAATAACTCTCCCATTCTTCTCCTGCATTCAACAAAGTGCTATCTCCTGAACAAATTATTCTATCTGGACCTAAATCAAAATTTGGAAGAGTATAAAACGACAAAGTAATTGAATCTTGGTTTTCACAACCATTAAAATCCGTAACAGTTGCAGTATAAGTTCCAGCTTCACTAACATTAATTACTTGGTTTGTGGATCCTGTGCTCCAAGAATAACTCTCCCATTCTTCTCCTGCATTCAACTGTTTT
>JAQXEE010000157.1 GCA_029251005.1 Flavobacteriales bacterium
CAATTGGCGGAACTCCGCTAGGTAAGGAGAGTTTTATCAACCATATAAAGTCTAAAGTGGGCGCTTTATTTAGGGAGAAATACAGGGAATTGAGTTTTAGCTAATTATTTAGGGTACTCAATAACATCTAATTCTTACACTACCTGTTTCTTAATTTCGCTACAGGTATCAAGATTTGCCTTTTTAATTAATGATTTTGAGACTAAAAAAGATTACAAAGTTTTGGAAAAAAGTATTTAAACATTAAATAATCCACTAGAAAATAACAATACATTTCATTTGGAAAACTATCCTACCATTCCCTTTAGTGTGTTAGAATTTTATTACCGCGCAACGGTTGGTTTTAAAAAAAAAGCATTTAAATGACAATTGCAGAGAAGATAGATTTAGCAAAAAGCAATAAAACCTTCACGGTACTTAAAGAGTGGCTAAATTTTTATTGGCAACAACTTCTAAAGAAGTTCTTAGAGATTTAAAAAGAATAAAGATTTCGTATTTCTAATTATAAGTTTGATGACAAGTTAGCAAGTGGTTTTGGTTTAAAATAACACTTGTAAATTTTGAGTTAATAGCTGATAAATTAACTCGAATGACTTATAGTTTTTTGTCAATTAAAAACTATTCAAATTGCGGTGTTATTTCATTAACTTAAAGTTATGGCTGGACATCGATTTGAAAAATACATTACTCCTAATGATGATCGAACTCCATTTCAAAAGTTGCTGGAGCTTTTTTTAGAGATAATGGTGCATACTTCTGGCGATATAGAAGAGACATTCCGCTGGATGAAAATAGTAGATGAAGAACATAAAATTACAACTCCTGATTACACACTAGAAGATTTTAGAAACGATTTAGAAAAGAACGGTTATTTAAGCGACACAACCAAAGGAAGAGGTCAGAAGCTTACAGGGAAAGCTGAGCAATTAATCCGTAAAAGGTCATTAGATCAAATTTTTGGAAAATTAAAAAAGGACAGTGGTGGAAATCATCGTTCAACAAAAATTGGAAAAGGAGATGACCACACTACCGATCAGCGACCTTATCAATACGGAGATTCCTTACAGCAAATCGATTTTCAAACGAGTATTAAAAATGCACAAATAAGGGGCGGGATTGATCATTTTAATCTTAGAAATGAAGATTTAGTGGTTTTTGAAAACGAACATCAAAGCAGCATGAGCACTGTTTTAATGATTGATATTTCGCATTCTATGATATTGTACGGAGAAGATCGAATTACGCCTGCTAAGAAGGTTGCGATGGCTTTAGCAGAATTAATCAGAACCAAGTACCAAAAAGACAATTTAGATGTTATTGTTTTTGGGAATGATGCTTGGCAAATACAAGTGAAAGATTTACCGTATTTGCAAGTTGGTCCGTTTCATACCAATACCGTAGCTGGTTTAGAGTTGGCAATGGATTTGCTACGAAAAAGAAAGGCAGGAAATAAGCAAATATTCATGATTACCGATGGTAAGCCAACGTGCTTAAAAAATGCAGATGGGACTTACTACAAAAACAGTAACGGACAAGATCCTAAGGTTTTAAGGAAAACAATCAATTTGGCGGCTCAATGTCGGAAGATGAAAATACCGGTTACCACGTTTATGATTGCACAAGATCCTTACCTACAGGAGTTTGTTGAGAAATTCACTGAAACGAATAAAGGAAAAGCATTTTATGCTGGATTAGAAGGATTAGGTAATTTCATTTTTTCAGATTACGAACAGAATAAAAAAAGAAGATCATAAACTCCATTTGGAATTTAAAAACACAACAAAGATGAGTACTACTTCAATAAAAACATTAGGAGAATTAAAAGCTTCGGGATACGAATTTAAAACGGTAACGGAAGAATTAAGGGTTAATTTGTCTCAAAAACTCCAATCTGGAGAAAAGGTTTTTGAAAACATTATAGGTTATGACGATACGGTAATTCCTGAATTGGAAAGAGCTGTTTTAGCAGGCCATAGTATTAATTTTTTAGGACTTAGAGGACAGGGTAAAACGAAAATTGCTCGTTTACTCGTTCAACTTTTGGATGAGTATGTTCCTGTTATAAAAGGATCTGCTTTAAACGAAGATCCTCTTTTTCCATTAACTACAGCCTCCAAAAAATTGGTGGCTGAAAAAGGAGATGATACGCCAGTTACTTGGTGGCATCGTTCTGAACGGTATGCTGAGAAGTTAGCGACGCCTGATGTAAATATTGCTGATTTAGTAGGAGATATCGATCCTATTAAAGCGGCTAATTTAAAGTTAAGTTTATCGGATGAAGAGGTGATTAATTATGGAATTATTCCTCGATCGAATAGAGGGATTTTTGTAATCAACGAATTGCCTGATTTACAACCAAGAATTCAGGTGGCACTTTTTAATTTATTGCAAGAAGGTGATTTGCAAATTAGAGGATATAAGGTAAGAATCCCAATGGATGTTCAGTTTGTATTTACATCTAATCCTGAAGATTATACAAATAGAGGATCGATTATTACGCCTTTAAAAGATCGGATTCAAAGTCAGATTTACACTCACTATCCAATATCTAACTTGATTGGTAGAACCATTACAAAACAAGAGGTTAAAAGGCAAAAAGGACAAGAGAATATTTTTGTCCCTGAGGTTATTGAAAAGCTGATTGAACAGGTTGCAATAGAAGCGCGAGGAAGCGAGTTTATTGATGCTAAAAGTGGAGTTTCTGCTCGTTTACCAATATCAGCGTACGAAAATGTTTTAAGTGCGGTGGAAAGAAGAATGTTAATTAATGGTGATGAAAAAGGGATTGCAAGGATTGGCGATTTAACGGCTACTATTCCTGCGATTATTGGAAAAATTGAAATGGTTTACGAAGGTGAGCAAGAAGGTGCATCCAATATTGCGCGTCGTTTGATTAACCAGGCTATCAGATCGATTGCTCCTGAATACTTTAATAATATCCAGCATTTAAGTGATAAAAGGGCTCCTGTGGAATTAAAAGAAAAGTTCATGTTGATTACGAGTTGGTTTGAGAGTGGACAGCGCTTGGATTTACTAAATGAAATGACGCAGTCTGATTTTGAAAATGAAATTAATAATGTTTCTGGGTTAGAAGAAAAAGTAGAAGGTTTAACATCTGTTAATTCTGAAAAATCAGTTTTGAAAGAGTTCTTACTAACTGCACTTGCTGCTTACTCTTTATTGGAGCGTAAGGATTTAAAACAAAGCGTTTCTTTTCAAGATTATTTTAGTTCTGTTGTAGGTGGGTTAGGTTAAAATAAATTCAAAAAAAAGAATAACTAGCGTAAATTATTTTATGGTGATTTACGCTTTTTTTGTGCTAAATAATTTCACCACGATGAGGTTTTAACTTGTCTCTGAAAAAAACCATTTTATCTTTTGTAGTTATTAAAAAAGCAGTGCAGTACATTTCGCTAATTGGTGAAATACCCGTTTCTTCCTTTGTGTGAGATTCCTTTTTTAAGAACTCGTTGATGTGTTTCACATGATGTTCAGCTATTTTAAGCGCGTCTGCACTTCTGAAGTCCCAAATTAATTTAATTTTTTCCATTACTTTAAAAGTAGTAAAAACATGATACATGGAATATTCCTATATGTTTTATCATTAACAGAAGTACAAGTGTGTTTGTTGGTATTGGCTTGAGTGTTCTTTTTTTGTATTTGTTTGATCACGGGTTTACCTGCAATGTTTCTTTTGCACTCGAATTTCACAAATATGAGTGGGTTGTATATTCTATTATTTTTCTTTCCAAGATTTTTGAATCTAGGTGTAAAATATTTTATGGGTCATAAATTCTTTTTTAAGAGTACCTTTGCGCCTAATCGTGAAATGATTCTTGCATTTAAATTGTCATTTCAAAACACAATTTATATGACATTTAAATCACTAGGATTAAACGAGTCTATTTTAAAGGCTATTGCAAAAAAAGGTTATACTGAACCTTCTCCAATTCAAGGAAAGGCGATTCCGGAAATATTAAAAGGACATGATGTTTTAGCATCAGCGCAAACAGGAACTGGTAAAACTGCTGGTTTTACTTTACCAATGCTTCATATTTTAGCAAAGCGTACAATAGATAGAAAAAGAAAAATTAGAGCATTGATTCTTACGCCAACGCGTGAATTAGCGGCTCAGATTTATGAGAACGTAAAAGAATACAGTACGCATTTAGATATTAGAGCAACCGTTATTTTTGGTGGTGTAAATCAAAACCCTCAAGTAAGAACTTTGCGCGAAGGTGTTGATGTTTTAATTGCAACTCCAGGTAGATTGATGGATTTGAAATCTCAAAACGAAGTGTCGCTAAGAGATGTTGAGTTTTTTGTATTGGACGAGGCGGATAGAATGTTGGATATGGGGTTCATTAACGACATTAAAAAAATTGTAAAGGTTGTTCCTAGAGAAAGGCAAACGTTATTGTTTTCGGCTACTTTCTCTAAGGAGATTAAAAAGTTGGCAAATGAGTTTATGCAACGTCCTGTTTTTGTTGAAGCGGCTCCTGAAAATACGGCTGCCGAAACGGTTACTCAAATTGTACACCCCGTTAACCGTACCGATAAGGCAAATGTTATTGTTAAGTTGATTAAGGGTGGTGATTGGTCGCAGGTTTTAGTTTTTACAAGAACTAAACATAAAGCCAACAGAATTGCCGATAAATTAAAGAAAAGTGATGTTTCTGCAGCTGCAATTCACGGAGACAAAAGTCAGGGTGCTAGAACGAAAGCTTTAGCTGGATTTAAAAATGGTTCTATTCGTGTTTTAGTTGCAACTGACATTGCCGCTAGAGGATTAGATATTCCATTATTACCACACGTAGTGAACTTTGAATTACCTAATGTGCCTGAAGATTATGTTCACAGAATTGGACGTACTGGTAGAGCAGGAGCAAGTGGAGAGGCTATTTCGTTAGTAAGTCACGATGAAGAGGAATATATTAGAGATATAGAGAAATTATTAGGTTTTAAAATCCCTAAAAAATCGATTCTTGGTTTTGAGCAAAGTCCTTTGGCTGAGGTTGAAAAATTAGAAGCTGAATTGACAAAGAAGAACGGAGGAAATAATAACCGCAGAAAACCTAATAATAGAGGTGGAGGCGGTGGAGGAAACTTCAGAAAAAAATCAAGAAGATAAAAATTGTTTTTTCGATATTTATGAAAGCATCCTTTATGGATGCTTTTTTATTTATATAATTTAGATATGAAAAAATTTTGTGTTAATTTCATTATTAACGCTTATTGTTAATGTTCAGGAATATTCTGTTCAGACCTGAAAAAGATGGTGTTTTTGGTGTTGGGGAAAAAGACATTTATCTAGTTTCAACTAATTACAATAGCTCAAGGTTATCCTGCAATCAAACATTAGATTTGATTTGTTCCAGGATTTTTTCATTAAACAAAACTTTGAATTTATCACTAGAAGTGGTTTTATGTTTGGTGTTTCATTAGCAAAGACAGAAAATCCAATCATAATAAAAGTTCATATAAGGGTAACAAGTTTTGATGACGGACTTTATCTTTATGATTGTTTTGGTTAATTGGGACTTGCCATCAAATTATAACCGCTCATCAATTTTCAGGGTAAGACTCAATTTATCGACGTAGCTTTGGTGAAAATTGGAATTATGATTTTATTGTATTTATTCACAGGACTTTTATTGACGATTGCATTATCCAAAATGATGAAAACTTGGAAGTTATCGTCTGAAATTATGGATAAAAGACCAAATTGGGTTGTAAGGACTTTTTTTGGCACATCGGACTTTGTAGCCGATTTAGTCTCGTTAAAGGTTTTTAATTAGCGTAATATGAAGTTTGTTTGGAAGCTTATTAAACGATTATTGAAATGGACGTTCATCGTGCTTTTTTTATGCGCACTGGGTGTTTTAATTTTCATTAATTCAAGTGCTGAATTTGGAGGAGATCATTCCGATGAAGACATAGCACGTTATAAAAAAACAGGCAATTATAAAGAGGATGTGTTTTTTAACCCTGTAGAAACAACTCGAGGTTTTACTTGGGATGTTTTTGTTAAAACGTTTAAGGAATATTTAAAAGAAAATCCAAATAGAGACCCTCAGGTTGAATTACCGCTGATTAAACAAGACTCTTTACAACTAGAACAAACTAAAAATGAATCGAAGTTAATTTGGTTTGGACATTCTGCGTTTTTACTACAGCTGGATGGAAAGAATATTTTATTAGATCCAATGCTTGGCGAAGCACCTTCACCAGTTAAATGGCTTTCGCGAAAACGATATAGTAAAGTGTTGCCATTGGCAATAGCCGAGCTTCCGAAAATTGATTTTGTTTTTATTTCCCATGATCATTATGATCATTTAGATTTAGAAACAATTGATTTGATTAAGCATAAAGTAGGACACTTTATAGTGCCAATTGGAGTAGGTGCCCATTTTAAATCTTGGGGTGTTTTGGCGTCTAAAATTCACGAATTTAATTGGTGGGAAGATGGAGAAGTGAATGGGTTAGAGTTTGCTTTTACACCAACCCGTCATTTTTCTGGGCGAGGGATTACGGATGCAAATGCAACGCTTTGGGGTTCATGGGTTATTAAAGGAAGGGATTCGAAAGTGTTTTTTAGTGGCGATGGTGGATATGGCGATCATTTTAAAAAGATTGGTGACACCTACGGGCCGTTTGATTTTGCATTGGTTGAATGTGGGCAGTATAATGAAAACTGGAAACAAATTCACATGCGCCCAGAAGAGTCGGCTCAGGCTATTAAAGATTTAAATGCTAAAGTGGGAATCCCAATTCACTGGGGCGCTTTTACTTTGTCATTGCATGATTGGTTTGAACCACCTGTTCGTATTAAAAAAGCCGCCGATTCTTTGGGTGTAAATGTTGTTACTCCTTTAATTGGTGAAGCAATTGATTTAGACTCGCTGAATATTCATTATAATCCTTGGTGGGAGAGTTTATAAATTTCACATTTAGATTAAGTTTATACCAATGGGTTTGAGATTGCAATTTGGAGGTAAAGTTACTAAGGCTTTGAAAGATCGTTATATTCAATCTCCTAATTGGACAGGTAAGCTTTTTAGTAATCTAGTGGAAACCTCTTTATATATTCCAATTACTGCTATTCCCAAGTTGGTTTACAATCAGTTTTTTAAAAAGAAAGGTAGGTTGCCGCTAGTTTCGTTACCTATTAAAGTTTTTGATAAAGTAGCGTTTTTAGCTCCATCACAGTCAACTAAATTTGTTTGGTTTGGACATTCGGTTGTTTTATTGCGAATGAATGGAAAAACAATTTTAATTGATCCAATGTTGGGTCAGGATGCTTCACCGATTGCACCTTTTAAAACAAAACGATTTTCTCAGGGTACTTTGGATTTGATTGATGAGTTACCCGAAATTGATTTGGTGCTTTTAACGCATGATCATTACGACCATTTGGATTTGGAAAGTATTCTTAAATTAAAAGGAAAAGTAAAACAATATTGGGTTGCACTTGGATGTGCACGCCATTTAAAAGCATGGGGCGTTAATTGTGCCATTAAAGAGTTTGATTGGTGGAGTTCGCTTAAGTTTGACGATATCGAAATTACATTTACTCCAACGCGTCATTTTGCGGGAAGAGGTTTTACTGATCGCAATAAGTCGCTTTGGGGAGGTTGGGTTTTAAAAACGAGTACTGAAAATATTTATTTTAGTGGAGACAGCGGTTACGGGGATCATTTTAAAATGGTAGGGGAGAAGTTAGGTCCGTTTGATTTTGGATTTATGGAGTGCGGACAATACCATAAACTATGGCATCCTATTCATATGTTTCCAAGTGAAAGTGTTCAGGCTGGTATTGATGCTGGGGTTAAAAAAATGATGCCGGTTCATTGGGGAGGTTTTGCTTTGGCTTTACACCATTGGAAAACACCTGTTGATACGTTTGTTAAAGCTGCAACTTCTAAAGATGTTCGTTATTTAACCCCTGAATTGGGGGAGCTGGTAAATGTGAATGAAAATAGGAGCTCAAACTGGTGGAGTAATTATAATTAATGCTATAGTTTAATTTTTCAAACAAGTAATTTAAATGTGTTACTTGTTTATGAGCCGAATTTTCACCATTCAATGCTAATATCTTAATCGGTAGAAGGGTTTACAGTATTAATTGGAAAGCAAAAAAGAGGCGAATTCAGCAATGAATTCGCCTCTTTTTGATGTTAAATTTTACTTTAAAACCTGAACTTTTTCTCCAAGTAAAGCATTTCCTGATTTTATTTTTACAAAGTAAACTCCAGTCGCTAAATCAGTAGAGTTGAAAGTTAATTGAGTTCCAGA
This sequence comes from Flavobacteriales bacterium, assembly GCA_029251005.1. Classification (GTDB taxonomy): domain Bacteria; phylum Bacteroidota; class Bacteroidia; order Flavobacteriales_C. The sequence continues at coordinate 8,296 of JAQXEE010000157.1, forward strand.
TTTGTTGGTACTAATAAAAGTTTGTATTTCAACAATCCTTCCTCTTGCATCAACTAAAAGAGCTTCACCCATTCCGTTAAATTTTGCTTGTATTTCAATTTGATCATTTGAGTTTTGAAATGCAATAAAACCTTTTTGTTTTTGAGATTCTTCAAAAGAGAAATACTTAATATTTGAATAATACGAAGTTCCATCAAAATCAACTTGTTTTAGTCGATAATATAAAGAGCCCTTTTGGGCACCATTATCAATAAAACTATAGTTGTTTGTTTCAATTGAATATCCAGCTCCTTGAGAAATACCTATTTTGAACCAATTTACTCCATCATAGGATGATTCGATTTCGAAGTGACTATTGTTGGTTTCCGATCCTGTTAACCATTCTAATAAAACACCTTCCTCATATAGGCTAACGTCAAATGCAATTAATTCTACAGGTAAAAGTAATGTTGACGTAGGTCTACAAGTTGCATTCCAATATGCTGTAGCTACAGAGGGTTTGAAAAACTGAGACTCATCTTGTTCATCACATGTACTACAATAACTGATCATCTGTATAGGATCATATATTCCAGGAGGATTTAGATACTCCCCTGTGTATGAGCCAATTCCGTCAAAAATCTCATTACATCCTTCGTATACTACTTGCCCACGAAAATTCGGGTTAGTTAAGGTTTTTGTTTGAACATCAATTCCTCCAGTTAAAGTAACGGTTGCGTTGTTACACATCTTAAACATTCCATACAATATTATTGAACTAGTAATATTAACATCTTGAGTAATACAAACAGTATCATCTATTCCAATTGTCTTGAAGGCTGCAGTTGTCCATTCCGTAGAATCAGGATCAAGCCATTTACTATCAGACATATCACAAGCTAAATCGCAATCTGCAACACAATCCGAAGTTGCTCTTGTAGTAAAAGTTGCTTGTGTTCCGTATGCTATACCTTCTGTGTTTTCAGCATATGTTCTAACATAATAGTCGGTTTCAGGAGTAAGGTTATCCATCAATCCTTCAAATTCATCTCCAACAGCTGTAGAGGCATCTACTAAAACCAGATCGTTTTCAATAGTGGGTAATGAAGTTGTACCATAAACAAATCCTCTTCTTGTTATTGTAGCCCCACCATCCGAAGTGATATTACCAACAGCGAATGATGTTGTACAATAATTTGCTCGAACTAAAGTAGGTGCCGCGTTTAGTGGTTCAATTTCCCAACAAACGGCGTGATGTATTTCCCAATCACCAGGGTTAGTTCCAGGAGCAATGAAAAAACTACCACCACTTAAAGCTATATAATCAACATCATTGTAACTAACAATATCTCCTTCGCTGTAAGTGCCCCAAAGAGCTGCATCCCATTCATCGTAAATACAGCTAAGTGTATTTACTGCTTTCGATTCGTTAATAAAAATCACCGTAAGTATTAAAGTAATTCCTATAAATATATCTTTGTAATTGGTCATATTATTACTGGGTAAAAGTTTTATTTAATATGCAAGTGTGTTTTTAATCAGGGATACAAATGTATGAGTAAAAAACACACAGGGCAATAATTTACACGAATAAAACTAATTTTTGATAGTTAATTAAAATATAGTCTGTTAAACAGATGGGGTTTTAAACAGATAGAAATATATCTGCGACATTAAACTAATTATTTTTTCGTTTGTAGTAGATTAAATTTTAAGTTTTAATCCACCATATATTTTTCGTCCGAATACTGGCCCCCAAACTAAGCTTGCATCGAAATTTTCGCTAAATGGGTTTGAGTTATCAATAATAGCGTTGGGTTGCTGGTAGTTAAACACGTTTTCTGCCCCGATATAAAATTCCCATTTTTTATTAGGATTGAATTTCACTTGTGAATTCGCTAACCAATAAGGATCTGACAAAGCTCCAATTTGCAGGTTGTTTGGATGTTTATTTAAAAGTGGCAATCGACTATTACCGTTCCAATTGACTGTTAAATCCCAATTCCATTGTTTATGCAACTCAACTTCTGCGTTTATAAAAGCTCTATGGGAAGGTGTTAATGGATTTTTTTGAAAGTTTGTTCCGGTAAATTTAGTTTGAACGTCATAGTACCTGTAGGCAACTGTTGTGTTTAAATACTTAGTAGGTTCGGCTTTAAATTGACTCATAAAGCTATTGGCGTAACTTGCGTTTTTGATGTTATAAAAATTAACTTCATGAGAATTGTTGTCCAAATTGGTAATGAGTTTATTTAAAAAGTCGGTTCGATAAAAATCAAAACTTACAGAATACGGATTTTCTTTTATCTTAAACTTTTTCGTGTAGTTTACTCCGTAATTCCATGCTTTTTCCTGCTGGAGATTAGCACTTAGAATAATTTTCCTTGAACTAGCAAATACCCCTAGATTTTCTAAGAATGGATTTGGGTTTTTAGTTCCCATTCCTCCTGAAAAACGAACAACATTGTTTTTTGATATTTCCCATCTACAATGCAATCTTGGGGTTAAAATAAGATCCCAAACAGTACTGTAATCTACTCTACCACCCGTTACTAAGGAAAACTTGTTGCTTGGTTTAAAGGTGTACTCGGCAAATGCACCAATTGTATTCTCATCCCATCCATAATTTAACGTGTCAAAACTGTTGTGAATAGAGTTGTATACATAATTTACACCTGCTTTAATGGTGTGATTGGAGTTGCGGATGATATCGGCGTAGATCCAATTAGCATAAAACTTTTGTTCAGCTGCAGATAGTGCTGAATTCCCAAAAACAAAATCTTTTTGATCAGTAAAAGCATGCAGTTGTAACCCTGTACTTCTCCCTGGTGAGTTAAAAACGTAGCCTATTTTGCTCCAAGACTCTGCTTTTTGTTGTTTATTGGTGAAAATGTACCTGGAGGTTGTGTTTGGCATTTGACCACTTTCTTTATCTAAATAGTCGAATTTTACACTTCCTTTAAATGTCCAATTTGAACTATCGGATAGGGACTCCCAAGTGTTCATTAAAACTATTTTTTCTCCTACTTGATTATCCATGAATTCATCACTGTTATTATCCATAGCGATAGATCCTGCATCTGCTTGAACAAAAAAGCCTGAATTAATAGTTTTGGTTACTTTGAAATTGGTAATGGCATTCAGTTCAACTTTCGTTGCTGAATTACCATAAACGTTCAGAAATAGCTTTTCTTCGTTATTTAGAACTTTATATTCCGTATTAATTTGACCGGCGATTGAATTGTATCCGTTTACAACAGACCCCGTGCCTTTTACTAATTGAATAGATTCTAGCCACTGCCCTGGAATAAACTCCAGTCCTGTTAAAGCTGAGTTTCCTGTTGCTGTAGGGATATTTCCATTGGAAATAAGGGAATATGGTCCCGCTAGTCCAAGGAGTTGAATTTGCTTGGTCCCTGATATTGCATCTGTAAATGAAACATCAACTGTAGGATTGGTTTCAAAGCTTTCGGATAAATTACAGCAAGCTGCTTTACCCAATTCTTTTTGACTTAATTCCTCCACTTTTATAGTGGTATACATGTTAATACTGGTTGAAGGCTTTTCGATTTTTATTTTAACAACATCAATACTGTTATTGTTGTCTTCCTCTAGGTTAACTATTATTTGAGATTCGTTTGTTATTTCAAATTTTCGTGTTGTAAATCCAGTGTAATCAATAACAAGAATATTTACGACTGTATCTTTTATAATATTGAACGCACCAGACAAGTCTGTGATAACGGCATCATTCGTACCTTCCCAGTAAACAACTGCTCCAACTATAGGTTCGCCAGATTTAACATTTAAGATTTCCCCTCTTAATAAAAGGGTTTGTGCTTGTAGCATATTTGCTATAAGTACAAAAATAACAAGAAGTAATCTCATGATTATTCCAACTCTATTGGATTACATGCTCCTTTTACTTTACAACAATGAGGAAGAGCTTCATAGCCAGTCTCAGTTGCAGCTATTTTATCGGTTTTATAACCCATTTCGGAAATGGCCTTGTGAATTGAATCCAGATTCGTTTTTGTTGTTTTGTATTTTACTGTGATAATTTTAGATTCAATGTTCCATTTTGCAAATGAAACACCATTGATAGATTTTGCAGCCTTTTCGATTCGCTGTTTACACATTTCACAATTTCCATCTACTTTAAAAGTAGATGATTCAACTGTAGTTTGTGCTTTAGAATTGACTGAGCATAATAGAACTAATAAACTTAAAAATAGATTTTTCATGACTGTTTGTTTTTAATGGATAATTTGATGCTTTCAGATAAATAGAGCGCATCAGCCATAAAAACAAAATTGAGAATTTAGGATATATAATTTTCTACTAGGTGGGGAAGAATCACTGCAATGTAAGCTGGATTCATGTTGCTTAAATGTGATAAATTCTTGTGGTATTTGGGAATTGAAAAATGAAGTAAAGAAAAGAGTTGGGGATTCAATTTTAAACTCTTGGCTAATTTGATCTTGTTCACCTTCGATTGCTACATGAACATCTTCACATCCATTGCATTTTTTGTCTTCCATACCTCCACAATGCGTATCATTATGTGAGAATGAAATATCCATGATCTCATCATGACAAAAGTGAATGGCAAGGTGGACGTTTAAGCTTAAAAGCAAAAATGAAGTTCCTAACAATATGCCAAACAGTTGTTTCATGACAATTCTAAAGTTAAATAAAATGAAATTAATTCTCAATTATGGACCAGTTAAAAAAACCTAAAAAAGCGTTTAGGGGACTAGTTTTTTAAAAGTGATGGCTCAATTAAAATTTTATTGAATGTATTTAACTACGTACTTAACCGTTGGGGGATTGATTATTGTGTCGTTTAATCCTGTTTCTGCATCTGTTTGAATCGAAAAGTCTTCATCTGGGAAATTATAATCTAAAGTAAAAATCGTAACCGAATTATCTTTAGTGTCAACCTTATTCCAAACAAGGGTATAATCTGTGTTAGTAACAGAATTACCGTATTTTCCAGAAAGATATGCTCTCAATTCAAAGTATAATGAATCAACTAGTATTGCATTTTCTGCTTTATCTAAACCGCCCGGAATAACTTCCGTTACAACTTTGTCAATAATATTCCCTTCCGTAAAATGATATTCTATATCAGCCCAATAATCAATAGTAAGATCAGGTGTGTAGTTTGTGTAAAAAGTTGTTTTATCAACGAAATCTTCTTCTTTTTCATTAACAGCTTTTAATGGATTACCTGCTTGTAGTCCTCTGATGTGGCTTTTATCGTTTTGAACAAGATTTTGCAATTGTACACTACAATCTTTTAGATTAATAGTTGGAGGTAACTCAGGACAAACAGTTTCCTCACATTTTGGACTACATCCAATAAGTAACGTTGAAACACAAATACCAACAAATAATTGTTTAATCATAACTCCTAATTTTAATAATACCCTTTGTATGTAAAATAGGTTAAAATGTTTCAAAAATATATTTTTATTTAATTTTTTAACGAGTAACAAAATTAGGTTTTACTAAAGTTTGAGCATAATCAGTTTGAAATACAGCCTTTTTTCTTATCAACTCCAATTTATTGTTTGAAAAATGATTTAATTTTTTATTTCAGAGTAGTAAAGTGTTTTTTCGATGAGATTGTACGAAAAAGAAATTATTTAATGATTTTGAAGCTGCCGTTAATCTTCTGAGGGAGTTTTAATTCGAATTTATTCCTTTGTAAATTTAATTACTTTTAGGATAGGTCTTGAACTGCTTGATTTCATAGCTAACTTTAATCAATCTATTATAAATTAGTTCCATTGTTTAATGAAAGATATTGGCTGTATGGTAAATTTAATTTAATGTGCTTAAGCTATCTATTTAGAATCGTATCCAATTCTTATTTGTCTTTTTTCCAGTTTCTTGTAGAATGAGTTTTAAAATATTGAAAGCAGAATTTAGAATAAGAGAGATTTATATTTTTGGTATTTAATCGATAAATTGAGTTAAATGTAAATATGTTTTCATTCCATAATTTGCATTTTTTGCAATTCTGTAGTATTCAAAGCATCTCTTTTTACATTTTTTGCAAATATTATTTTTTTTAGTTCCGAAATCAATAATATTTTTCTTGAGTAGGCCATTAGTTTTGAATACTCAAGGTTTAAGAAAAGTTTTTACAACTCAAAAGCTTGTTAGGGAAAACATGTTAATTCGAGTTTTAAAAAAACGCAAGAAATTCAAAATCCCTTTTTACAATCTTAACCTATTAGAGTTGACTATTGTAGCCCCCCTTTAAAATAGGGGGGATTTTTTTTGGTTTGAAAATAAAAGGGGAATTATGAAAAACGAAACGTTTTTAAAGACAAAATTAAGTCTTAGAAAAAAAGCGATTGAAGTAAGCGAAAAGTTCAATGTAATTTTTGAAGAATTAGGGTGTGACTTAACAACTAGCAGTAAAAATGACAGTTGGACTATTTCGGAGTCTATCACACATGTTTATTTAGTTAATCAATATTTAATTAAAAAAATTGAAAAGAAGATAGAGTTTCTGCATGCTGGATTATTAAATAATGAAAACGAATATAAAGAGTCTGACTTGAGTATTGTAAATACAATGTTAAATGTCAGTGTGTTTAATATTAAGAGTTTAAATGAGTTTTCGACAAAATTGAATTATTCTAAGGATGAGTTGCAACTTAAAATTATTGGGCAGTTTAGAATGTTGTTTAATTTGATTTCCAAAGTTCCATTGGATTTTGTAAACAACTACTTAACAGATATGAAAGTAATTTCTGGAGTAAGACTAGACGGTTATCAGTTGATTTATTTTGCATTGATCCATTCTGAGCATCATTTAAATCAAATAATTACTGAGGTTTCTATTCATGAGTTACTCACAAAGTCAACCAAAAAATTGAAGTATAAAAAGTCAACTAAAAATATTTTGGCTAAAACGCATGGGTTTCCTCATTAAAAATATGTTTTACTTGGTATTTAGGGTGCTGGAGTGTATATTTTATTCAATTAGAATTTTGATTTAAATTTCAAAAGAGTGACTTGAGGGTTAAAAAATATCAATTATTTGTTTAATATTACAAATCGTTATACTGTTCCAATTGTCGTAATTTAAAATATTAAAAAAGCTAAAATAACATGGAAGCTACTTTGGAGAAAATTGATCTTGCTATTAAGATTGGAGAAAACATTAAGAAAATAAGAAGTACAAAGGGTTTAAACCAATCTCAACTTGCAAAGGCTTGCGGAATGGATCGTCAGCACATGGAAAAAATAGAAAACGCAAAGGTTAGTGCAAATATTTACACATTATACGTTATATCTGAAGCATTAAAGGTTAAAATGGCCGAATTAGTTAATGTTTAATGTGCGGAATTATTAGCTCAGGGCTTTTTTCTCTCTATTCTACATTAGGGCCAATTAATCTAGCTTTAATCTCTCGCAATCTTTCGATTTTACCGGCCCTTCTTGTCTTTACACATGTTTTTGTGAAGTATTTATGAGCTTCAAGAAATTTAATTTGAATAGGATCCCATTGGTTTAAATTTTTAAGTAATTTCATATCAACGAGCTCTTGTGCTAACGAATCAGAAATTATGTCAAATTCTTCCTTACTCCTTCCTAAATAATCTAAATCAGCATCGCATAAAACTTCTTCCAGACGATTTTTAGGATCTTGAGGGATTTTAGTCGCTAAAATCATTCCTTCTACAATTTCAACCTGTGAATCTGTAAAGCCATATCTAGGCAACTCTCTTTTAGCTAAATTTGCACCCTCAGCCTCATTGTTTTGATATTTATTCAAGAATCCGCTGTCGTGGAATAACGCAGCCACCTTAACTAGCATTAATTCTTCTTCGCTTAAGCCTTCCGATCTTCCAATTCGTTCAGCAGCTTCCATTACGTCAATTGTATGGTGAGGACCGTGATATTTTAACTTAGATACAAATTTGCTTTGTTCTAATAAATCAATAAAATAATTTTTTACATTAAGGAAGTTTTGTTGCGTGTAAACTTTAAAATTCAAAAGTTCAAAAAACTTCCTATTTGGAGTATTGCCTATTTCTTTATCCTTACATAAGTCTGTTTTTATTCGAGTTACATAATACATATCAATAGCCCCTTTGTTTTTAACAGGCAATTTCCCTCTATATTCGCATTCGAAATAATCTTTTATGAATTCGTAAGTTGTTCCGGAAACGTTAATAGTACCTGTTTCAGCACTTGTTTCCATACGTGCAGCAGTATTAACAGTGTCACCCCAAACATCGTAAAGGAACTTTCTTTTCCCAACAACCCCCGCAACTAAAGCGCCTGTATGTAATCCAATTCTTAAATGCCATTGGGGCTTTCCCGTTCCATCTCTAACAGCACGTTTTTGCTCCATGTATTTTTGAAACTGAAAAGCAGCTAAAACACAATCTACAGGATTTGTTTGATTTCTTATTGGAACTCCTCCAACACACATATAGGCATCACCTGAAGTCTTGATTTTCTCAATGTTTAATCTTCCTACGATATCATCAAATTTAGCAAATGAATCATCCAGCTCTGCAACTAATTCTTTTGGACCTAAGTTTTCAGTAATCTTTGTGAAGTTTTTAAAATCGGCAAACATAACGGTTGCCATTTTATAACTTCTAGGAGTCGCTTTTCCTGTTGAAACCAGCTCCCTTGCTGTTTCCCTTGGAAGTACGTTCAGTAATACTTCTTCCTCTTTATTTTTCTCTATTTCTAATTCTCTATTCTTTTCTTCCAGAATCCGCTTTTGATTCTCTACTTCAAGAGTTCGGTTTTTTACTTTATCCTCGAGTAAGTCTCTTTGTATTTTTGCCCGATTAACCCGAACGTATATTGAATAAAAAAGAATGGAACTAATTAACACGGATACGATCGTAATAAACCACCACGTTAGGTAAAAAGGAGGTTTTATAACAATGTGAATTCGTTCTTCGCCATAACTCCAAATTCCATCTGGATTAGCTACTTTAAGAATGAAATAGTAATCCCCTTCCTGTAAATTACTGAAGTTATATATATGTTTCCCTTTTGCAATTTCCCACTCAGTTTGCCAACCCTCTAATTTGGTTTTAAAAATATTTTCTTTGGGCGAAGAAAAATGTAAAGCATCAACACTTATTGAAAAGGAATTTCTGTAATGTGGAATGACAATAATTTTTTCATTTGTGCTTTGGTCAATAGAATCTAATTCTAGTAAATTCTCCCCTTTGTAATTAACGGATGAAATGTAAGCTCTTGGTGGGGTTCTGTTTATACCTCCTTCAGCAGGACGAACGATGTTATATCCATTAATTCCACCAAAATAAACGTCGTTATTATTATTAGTGTACGAAGCTCCAGAATTGTATTCTAAGCTTTGTAATCCATCTGAGGGATTGAAATTTTCAAAGGTTTGAGATTTAAAACTGTATTTTGAAAGTCCTCCATTTGTACTTAACCATAAGGCTTCATTAGACTTTTCAATGCTGTAAATCGTATTATTTGGCAATCCTTCTTTGGTGGAGAAATGAGTGGATTTTTGTTGTTGAATTTGATATTTTACAAGGCCGCCACCATGCAAGCCTAGCCAGATATTATTTTCTGCGTTATTTATAGAGAGACTTAATAAATGTTCAACTTCTGGAAGTGGTTTACTCTTAAAGTTTATCCTGTCTAAGTTCTCTGTATTTATCATTTTATAAATTCCAGTTGGATAAGCAGTAAAATAGATTTTACCATTTAAAACGGTAAAATCTCGAACGTTTTTAAGCGGCCAACTTTTTTTGACAATTAAATTTTGATCACAAATTGTGAGTCTATTCAAACTACCAATCAGTAAAAAGTTTTTAAAGTTTAAAAATTTGAAAACAACATCTTGCTTATCATCAACGATGATATTGATTGCAATTGAATCAATATGAAAAAGTGAATCTATTTTGTTTAAAAAAAACACTCCTTTTCCTGTTGCAAGGAGTAGTTTATTTTGATAATTAATTATATCCAGAATAGGGACTGGGAAATCGATCCATTGATATCTCTTTGATGTTTTATTGAAGACCTGAAGCCCATTATCTAATCCACTAAGAAGAATGGAATCATTTTCGTGAAAGGCCCAAGTGTTGTCACTCGATTTGGGGGAGTAATTAGAAGGTTTAACCTGAAGAAATTGTTTTTTAGAAAGATCAATCTTATTCAATCCTTTGTCGGTACCTATCCAAATTATGCCAAACTCGTCTTTAAAAATGCTTCTGACTTTTTGACTAAGTAAATTGTTGGCCCTGCCATTTGAATGAATTTTTTGGATTTGTTCCTCTGTCTTCGGATTAAAAATAAATAATCCATCATTTTCAGTCCCAAGCCAATAATCATTATCCACTTTAATGCAAACGTTAAGATTAGAAGGGAATCTGTAAGATGTTTGATATGTGAAATTATTTTCAAATCTAATGAGACTATCTCCTAGCATTACGTTCACCCCTTTTTCGTCTAAAAAAAGAGAGGAAATGTTTTGATTGAAGCTTTTTAAAATATTTAGTTTTTTCTCCTTTAATTCAAATAAATGATTTTTGGAGGTAATTAATATTTGATTTTTAGATTGATGGATTAAATTGAATCCTCTTTCGTTAGAAATTATGGATACTAATTTTTTGGGCTTTGATAAATCGACTTCATATAATCCTTTATTTGAAATTAGGAGTATTTTTTTATTTTTTAAAAGTAATGAACCTTTGATTTTTCCGATTGATTTGTTTTGAAGCGATAAAGGATAATTTTTAAATATTTTGGTTGCTGGGTCAAAAATTGATAGGCCAATAGTTGTAGTGAAGCAGATTGAATCTTTACGCCAATTATTTATTTTTATTACATAATTGCTTAGTATACTTTCTGAATTAAATGGATTTGAATAGAAATTCTCAAATTGGTAACCATTAAACTTTGAAACCCCATCTTGGGTAGCAATCCATAAAAATCCCTTTTTATCTTGGAAAATAGTTTCAATATTACTTTGAGGTAATCCATCTTCAATGGTAAACTGCTCACATTTCAGTAAATCATAATTATTGGCTCTAGAAACGAAACTTGCCAGTAGTATTAATAAGAAAAGAATATGATTTTTCATCTTTAACAAAGGTGCAGATAGTTGTTTTAAAAACAAAACAGATATTTTTTATCATTACGATATTTTTAATTTGAAGTGGTCCTAATCAATATAATCAATGATACATAGAATAGTTATGATGATTTTGTTTGATTAGATACCCTTTTTTGGGTAATTTAGTGTATAGTTTAGATTTAGTCTAAATAAAAATAGAACTCATGATACAGGTATCAGAAAATGCAAAAAATCAAGTCCATAAGTTAAAACGCTTAGAAGAAATGGCTCCAGATAGTTTTATTCGAGTGGGTGTTAAAAGTGGAGGATGTTCTGGTCTATCTTATGATTTAAGTTTCGATTCGGAACTTAAAGATACAGATCAGTTATTTGAAGACAACGAAGTAAAGGTTGTGGTAGAAAAGAAAAGTTTACTGTATTTGGCAGGAACGGTTCTGGAATATGAAGGAGGATTGAATGGTAAAGGATTTAGTTTTAATAACCCAAACGCATCAAGAACATGTGGGTGTGGAGAGAGTTTTGCAGTTTAATTAATACTATAAGAACACTACTATGAGTATGTCGGATGAAGATAAGATTATAGAAGAAGCAACAACTGGAGATTACAAGTATGGTTTTGTTACTGATATTGAATCTGATTTAGCCAAAGTGGGTTTGACGGAAGATACCGTTAGATTTATTTCTGCTAAAAAAGATGAACCAGAATGGTTGTTGGATTGGAGGCTCAAGGCCTTTAGAATGTGGGAAAAGATGGAAGAGCCAGACTGGGCACATGTATCTTACCCAAAACCAAACTATCAAGATATAATATATTATGCTGCTCCAAAACCTAAAAAGGAGTATGAAAGCTTAGATCAAGTGGATCCTGAAATTTTGAAAACGTTCGAAAAATTAGGAGTTCCGATTAACGAGCAGAAGGCGTTGTCAGGAGTTGCGGTTGATGTTGTAATGGATTCTGTTTCTGTAGCGACTACTTTTAAAGATAAACTAGGAGAATTAGGAATTATTTTTTGCTCGTTTTCTGAAGCTGTTAAAGAGCACCCGGAACTAGTGAGAGAATATGTTGGAAGTGTTGTTCCTCAAGCGGATAATTTCTTTTCTGCATTAAACTCTGCTGTTTTCTCTGATGGATCATTCTGCTATATTCCAAAAGGAGTCAGATGTCCAATGGAACTGTCAACTTACTTCAGAATAAATGAAGCAAATACAGGTCAGTTTGAAAGAACGTTGATCATTGCTGATGAAGGCGCATATGTCTCCTACTTGGAAGGATGTACAGCGCCACAAAGAGACGAAAATCAACTGCATGCAGCGGTCGTTGAAATAGTAGCCAAAAAGAATGCTGAGGTTAAATACTCTACAGTACAAAACTGGTATCCTGGAGATAAGAAAGGAAGAGGAGGGATTTATAACTTCGTAACAAAAAGAGGAATATGTGCTGGTGATAACAGTAAGATTTCCTGGACTCAGGTAGAAACAGGCTCTGCAGTTACTTGGAAATATCCATCATGTATTCTTAAAGGTGATAATTCAGTTGGTGAATTTTTCTCTGTTGCGGTTACAAATAACATGCAGCAAGCAGATACTGGAACTAAAATGATTCACTTAGGTAAAAACACGAAAAGTACAATTGTTTCAAAAGGTATCTCAGCTGGTAAATCGCAAAATTCTTACAGAGGATTAGTTAAAATCGCTAAAGGTGCTGATGGAGCAAGAAACTTTAGTCAGTGTGATTCCCTATTAATAGGAGCGAAGTGTGGAGCTCACACTTTTCCTTATATAGAATGTCAAAATAAATCAGCTAAAGTGGAGCATGAAGCAACAACTTCAAAAATTGGAGAAGATCAGTTGTTTTACTGTAATCAACGAGGGATTAAAACCGACAAAGCAATTGGATTAATTGTAAATGGTTTTTGTAAAAACGTTATGGATAATCTTCCAATGGAGTTTGCTATTGAAGCGAGAAAATTATTGGAAATTAGCTTAGAGGGATCGGTAGGATAAAATAAATTAAGACTTTAAAAGCATTTTAAAATGTTAAAAATAAACGGTTTAAAAGCCGAAATAAATGGTAAGGAAATCCTAAAAGGATTAAACTTAGAAGTGAAACCAGGAGAAGTTCATGCTATTATGGGACCTAACGGTTCTGGTAAAAGTACTTTAGCGTCTGTGTTAGCTGGAAGAGAAGAGTATGAAGTAATTGATGGGGATGTTGATTTTGATGGTCAAGACCTATTGGATTTATCACCAGAGCAAAGAGCTGGAGAAGGGTTGTTTTTAGCATTCCAATACCCAGTTGAAATACCTGGAGTTAGTAACATTAACTTTATAAAAACTGCGGTTAATGAAGTTAGAGAATACAATGGATTGCCAAATTTGGAAACCAAAGAATTCATGAAATTACTAAAGGAAAAACAACAATTAGTTGAGCTTTCTGGGAAATTAGCAAATCGTTCGGTTAATGAAGGGTTTTCTGGTGGAGAAAAAAAGCGGAATGAAATTTTTCAAATGGCAATGTTAAATCCGAAATTGGGTATACTGGATGAGACTGATTCAGGATTGGATATTGATGCGTTAAGAATCGTTGCAAATGGTGTGAATGAATTAAAAACGAAAGATAACGCTTTCGTAGTTGTAACACACTACCAAAGGCTATTAGACTATATCGTACCTGATTTTGTGCACGTATTATACGATGGAAGAATTGTAAAAACGGGAACTAAAGAATTGGCTTTAGAACTAGAAGAAAAAGGTTACGATTGGATTATCGATGAATTTAAAGAAACTGTTTAATCTTACAGCGTTATAATGTCAACATTAACAATTTCAGATAAAGAAAGATTCCTAATAAATCAGGAAGGTCAAGATTTCAGTCATGAAGCAAAGACTTTCATAAAAATTCGTGAGCTAGCACTTAAGAATTTAAAAGATTTAGATTTTCCAACGAAAAAGTTGGAAAATTGGAAATACACAAATTTGAGGGGCATTTCTAAAATAGAATTCAGACCTCAAAGTGCAATTAATATAATTGCAGAGAAAGTTAAAGCGCATAAAATTCCAAATTTGGATGCCTACACATTGGTATTTGTTAACGGCTTTTTCTCGCCCGAGTTTTCGGATACAGCTGAGGAAAAAGACGGAAAATTTGTAGTTACTAATCTAAATACAGCTAAAAGGAAGTTTATCAAATTTGTAGAGCCTTATTTGGGATTTCAAACAAGAGCAAAAGATCAATTTTTTGTAAATCTCAATTCTGCTTTTTCACAAGATGGTGCCTTTGTTTATGTTAAGGCACAGCAAAAATTAGATAAGCCGGTACACATAATTAATTTAGTGGATGGTGATTTAGTAGCAGCTTACCCAAGAAACTTAATTGTTGCTGAGAAACTATCTGAAGCTCAGGTTGTTGTTTCTTATGAGACAATTGATACAGCCTCCGCTTTAAGTAATGTTATTAACGAAGTTTTTGTTGCTGAAGGCGCTCATGTTCAAATGGACAAAATTCAAAATGAAAATAAGAACACTACTCACATTAGCGCTGATTACGCTGTCCAGCATAAGGATTCAACATTTACAATAAATACAATCCCTGCGAACGGAAAGCTTATTCGAAATAACTTGAGTATTCTTTTAGACGGAACAGGTTGTACAGCTAATTTAAATGGTGCAATTTGTTTGAATGGTGATATTCACGTTGATAATCAAACTTATGTTAATCATGCACAACCAAACTGTGATTCTAACGAGTTATATAAGGCTGTTGTAAACGATCAAGCGGCAAGTATTTTTAATGGTAAAATTTATGTGAATAAAATTGCACAGCAAACAAATGCTTTTCAAAGTAATGCAAATATTTTGATGAGTAATGATGCGAAAGCAAATTCAAAACCTCAGTTAGAAATATATGCTGATGACGTAAAATGTAGTCATGGTTGCACTATTGGACAGTTTGACGATGAAGCATTGTTTTATTTAAGAGCAAGAGGAATCAAAGAATCTACAGCAAAAAAAGTTTTATTAGAAGCTTTTATTGGAGAGGTTTTAGATAAAATTAAAATTGAAGCTGTTCGTGATTATGCTAGTGCATTAATTGCAAAGAATTTTAATTCAAAAAACTAATTAGTTTTAGGCATGTTAGCTACCAAAAATATTTTAGATACGCGCAAAGATTTTCCAACTCTGAAAAGGCTAATTAATGGGAAGCCTTTGGTGTATTTTGATAATGGAGCAACTGCTCAAAAACCTCAATTGGTAATCGATCGAATAAACGATTATTATCAAAATGAAAACTCTAATATTCATAGAGGTGTTCATACCTTAAGTCAGGATGCTACTTCTGCTTACGAAGAAGCACGTCGTAAAATTCAAGTGCTGATTAATGCACCCCTTGAAGAGGAGGTGATTTTCACAAAAGGAACTACCGATGGAATTAATTTAATTGCTAACGGATTTTCGAGAGGCTTTTTAAATTCAGGTGATGAGGTTGTTATTTCTGAAATGGAACATCATAGCAATATTGTTCCTTGGCAAATAGCCTGTGAGTACACTGGTGCAACTTTAAAAATTGCACCAATGAATGATGAAGGTGAATTGATTTTTGAAGCTTTTGAAGCGTTGCTTTCAGCAAAAACAAAGTTAGTTGCTATTACTCATGTATCAAATACACTAGGGACAATTAATCCAGCTAAGGATATTGTTAGAGTGGCACACGATAAAGGGATACCTGTTTTATTTGATGGAGCTCAAAGTGTTCAGCACATGGCTGTAGATGTTCAGGACTTAGATTGTGAATTTTATGTTTTTGGTGGACATAAAATGTTTGGGCCTACTGGTATTGGGGTGTTGTACGGAAAAAAAGAATGGTTAGATAAACTCCCTCCTTACCAAGGTGGAGGAGATATGATAAAGACGGTTTCGTTTGAAAAAACAATCTACAATGATTTACCACATAAGTTCGAAGCAGGAACGCCCAATATTGCCGGAGGTATTGGATTAGGGGCTGCTGTAGATTACTTAAATACAATCGATTGGAATGAAGTTTATGCTCATGAACAGGGATTATTAAAGTATGCTACGGAGCAAATTCTTCAAATAGAAGGGATTAAAATTATTGGGACAGCTAAAAATAAGGCAGGTGTTTTAAGTTTTGTGCATGATAAAGCGCACCATTACGACATAGGAACTCTTTTGGATCAATTAGGAATTGCGATTCGAACGGGACATCATTGTACTGAACCTTTAATGCATCGATGTAAGATTACTGGAACAGCCAGAGCATCATTTGCATTTTATAACACCAAAGAAGAAATAGATGTTTTTATAGCCGCTTTAAAACGTGCTTTAAAGATGTTATTATAAGCATATTATGAGCATACAAGAGGTATCCGAGGAACTAGTTGAAGACTTTGAATTATTTGAAGATTGGTCTGATAAATATGAGTACATCATCTCTTTAGGAAAAGATTTACGATCTATGAATGTCTCTGAAAAAACAGAAGATAACATCGTAAAGGGATGTCAAAGCCAAGTTTGGTTAACTGCTCGAAATGAGGATGGCATTGTTTTTTATGAGGCAGATAGTGATGCTATAATTACGAAAGGAATTATAGCTCTTTTAGTAAAAGTATTTAATGGTCAATCAGCAAAGGATATTTTAAATAATGATTTAACATTTATTGATCAGATAGGATTAAAAGAACATTTATCGCCAAACAGAAGTAACGGATTGGTAGCGATGGTCCAACAAATGAAAACATACGCACTCGCTTTTAGTAAATAGATATAAAGATGGATCATCAGGGAAAAAAAGATTTAGAGGAACAGATTGTAATGGTGATTAAAACAATTTACGATCCTGAAATACCTGTAGACATTTATGAATTGGGATTAATCTATCATATTAAAATAGATGACGATATAAATGTGAGTATCGATATGACATTGACCTCTCCAAATTGTCCTGCTGCAGAATCATTACCTGCTGAAGTTGAACAAAAAGTGAGCGGAATAGAAGTGGTAAAAAGCTGTAATATTGATATCGTATTTGAACCAACTTGGGAACGTCATATGATGAGTGAAGAGGCTCAAATTGAGTTGGGAATGATTTAAATGAATACCGAGAATAGAAAATGATTGAGAATAAAGTTGAAAAAAGTGGACTAATAACGATTGACCTTGTAGATTTAATTCCAAAGGGTGAACAGTTTGTTATTGACTTAAAAGACTTTATGTTTCAAGGTGTTATTCTTCGTGAAAAAGATTTTAGAGCTCAACTAAAAGCAACCGACTGGAGCGTTTATCAAGATGGGTTTGTTGCGATAACAAGTACATCAGAAGGTTTAATCCCGTTATGGGCCTTTATGTTGATTTCTTCTGTTTTAGAACCTTATGCATCTTTGGTAATTAGAGGCAATAAAACCCATTTAAAGGGGGCTTTATTGCGTAGAGTAATTGAAGATATGGATGTTTCGGAGTATGAAGGAAAAATGGTGATTATAAAAGGGTGTGGTAAAGAATCAATTCCTGAAAGTTCTTATATAATTATTACTAAAAAATTACAACCTGTCGTGAAAAGTCTCATGTTCGGGGAGGCTTGTTCTACGGTACCAATTTTCAAAAAGTGATTTAAATTAACCGTTTAATTGAATTTGTTGTAAAAAAAAACATGAATTTAAATGTAAAATTTTAAATTTAAGGAAACGACTTCCTTGATCTTTTTTAGGGAGTTTTTTAAAATGTGAAAAATTAAGTTATACAGATTATGAAAGATGTTTATAAGATATTAGTTCCTACCGATTTCACTTCGGTTGCTAAGACTGCCTTAGCTCATGCCATTAAGATTGCTAAAATAATGGATGGTGAAATTGTTTTACTTCACGTTGTAGATCGAGATACGAATACGGACGAAGCAAGAGCTAAGCTTGACCCGATGGCTGAGGAAGTTTCGAAAAACGAAAATATCCCGACAGTTGGTAAAGTAGTTACGGGTAATATTTTTGAAGATATTGATAAAGTAGCAGATTACGAAGGAGCTCGTTTAATCATTATGGGAACTCATGGTAGAAAAGGGATCCAGCATATTACGGGATCCTACGCTATGAAGGTAATTACAAACTCAAAAATTCCTTTTATAGTGGTTCAGGATCGTATTGTTTCTGATGGACATAAGAATATTGTTTTTCCTATTGACTTTAAAGCTGAAACAAAGAGTAAAATTTCTGTTACGGCAAGTATGGCGAATAAATTAGGAGCGAAAGTTCATATTTTCGCTGACTATGAGGACGATAAATTTGACAAGCAAAAAATTGACAATAATGTAGCTTACACAAAAAAGTTCTTTTCTACTCACGGTATTGACTATGTTGTTGAGCATGCTGACGGACCTGGAGATTTTGTGAAACAAATCATTAGATACTCTGCGAGTATTAATGCAGACTTCATTGCTATATTAAACTTAAATTATCGAAGCATTAATGCCTTTCTTAAAAATTCAGAGGAAGCTTTAATTTCGAATGAAGCACAAATTCCTGTTTTAATGGTGAATCCATCTTCTGAATATATTTCGAAATCACCATTATTTGGTGACTACCAAACTTTTTAATTATTATTAAATTATAAAAAAGGCTACCAATCGGTAGCCTTTTTTTATTTTTGGATATCTAAGATGAAAATAATGAGAAAATTATTCCTTTTGCCTTTAGTAACAATCTTTTTTTCCTGTGGGGGAAATGAAGGTGATGACATATCTCAGCTAGAGATTGATTCAGCAATGGCTGTTGCGAATTATAATCCTATTATTTTAGAACGGAATGGTATTAAACTAGTAGAATTCACCGATTTCCCTCCATTCTTGGATGTTTCCACCGAAATTACTACACAAAATCAATCCTTTAAAATGGGGATTAATAAAATTGAGTTTAAAACTAAGTTTCTTAATTTAGGACAAAAAACTGTTGAAGAGAAAATACATAACTCAAGGTTAAATGAGGCAGGCCAATATCTTGGGGTCTTGGAGCCCAATGGTAAACTGTCTAAGATTATTCAAAAAGGATTTGAAGTTGATGTAAATGTTGGTGATAATTATTACTTCTGTTACCTTTCTCGATCTTATAATTTAAGTCTTAAAAATTCACATTCTTCATTTTTGTTCAAAATTAATGCAGACCCAAGTGGCTGTTATTCTGAAACAAATTTATCAGATACTGTGGTTGCTTTATTACAGCCAAGAGGTAGCTATTCTTCGAATGTACAAGAGAAAATTTTATTTGATTTTTATTTGAAAAATGTAAAAATCGGATCAAATGGGAACTATCTTTTAGTCAATATTGACAATTCTGAATTTAAGTTAATGAAGTGGGCTCCTTTTTGGATTAAAGGGTTAAAAACCGGAAAACATACTATTAAAATTGATTTGAAGGATAAAGAAGGAAAAAGTATCAAGAACCTAATGCCGAAACAATTGAACCAAACAATTGAACTTGAGGAGGTAGTACTCTTTGATGAGTGAACAAATTAATGTTATCATAATAATATCTTAAATATCATTTTTTAAGTCCTTTTGCTTATTTTTATCGAGGGTGAATTAATGCCTTTCTAAAGATAGAAGTATGGGATGTTCTGGATGTAGTACAGGAAGAGGCTCCAATAATTTACCTGGTGGATGTAAAAGCAATGGCGGATGTGAAAGCGGAGGTTGTAACCAACTAAATGTTTTCGATTGGCTTTCAAATATGGATAATCCGAGTTCGGCAGATTTGCCGGAGTTGGTAGAAGTTCGTTTTAAGAACGGACGAAAAGGATACTTCAACAATGTTGATAATTTAAGTTTGAATGTATCCGATGTTGTAGCAGTTGAATCATCACCAGGACATGATATTGGTACAGTTTCATTGGTAGGCGAATTAGTTCGTTTACAAGTGGCAAAAAAATCAATAAAGGACGCAGATATATTAAAAATATACAGGAAGCCACGTCAAAATGATATAGACAAATGGCAAGAAGCTATGCGTTTAGAAAAACCAACAATGACTCAAGCAAGAAAGTTTGCTATTGAGTATGGTTTAGATATGAAAATTTGTGATGTTGAATATCAAGGTGATAAAGCAAAATGCACTTTTTATTACACAGCTGAACAAAGAGTTGATTTTAGAGAATTAATTAAAATTTACGCCACTACTTTCAAAGTTCGAATTGAGATGCGTCAAATTGGGGCTCGTCAAGAAGCTTCCAAATTAGGCGGAGTGGGAGCTTGTGGAAGAGAGCTTTGTTGTAGTTCTTGGATGACCGATTTTAGATCTGTAACAACAAGTGCAGCGAGATATCAGCAACTATCATTAAACCCTCAAAAACTTGCAGGACAATGCGGGAAATTAAAATGTTGTTTGAACTTCGAATTAGATAGCTACCTAGACGCTGTAATGGATTTTCCTGAAACATCAATTAACTTGAAATCTGAATCAGAAGAATATTTTCATTTCAAAACTGATATTTTTAAACGATTATATTGGTATATCTGTAGGACAGATAGAATGAAGTTTATAGCTGTTGACATTGATCGAGTTAAGGAGGTAATGGCAATGAACAAAAGAGGGGAGTTTCCTGAAGAGATCATTGAAATTATTGAAGAAAAAGAAGGGGTTAAAAAAGAGCTGGATTACTTAAATGTTGTTGGACAGGATGATTTGACAAGATTCGATAATAAAAAGAAGAAAAAGTCAGGGAAACCAACAAAAAGGCGAAATAGTAACAGAAAACCTAATAAGGAAGACGTTGTGGTAGCAGGAAATAAACCTAACCCTAATCAAAAAAGCACTAAAAAGCACAAAAGCTCCAAACCTAATAATAATCCAAACGCAAAAAAGGAAGACGGAGATAAGTCTAGGAATAAACTTAATAGCAGACCTAAAAGATCTTTTAAGAAGAGTTCAAATGATGTTTTAAAACCTAAGAGTAAGCCAAATAAATCATCAAATAAACCTAAAAAGGAGGACTAATGAAGCAATTTCTTTTTTCTTTACTATTAGGAGTTGTTTTGCTAACAAGTTGTGACAATGCAATGATTTACGGTGAAGATTTAGATATTAAAGATCATGTTTGGCATAAAGATTCTATTTTTATTTTTGAATCAGACTCTTTGATAGATCTTCCTCAAGTCTTAAAAATTGGGGTTACTGTTCGAAATACAGTCGATTATAAGTACAGGAATTTATGGCTTTTTGTTGAGATAAAATTACCCAATAAGGAAACACCTATAAGAGATACATTAAACCATGTCTTAATGACATCTGAAGGGTTTTGGAGTGAAAACGTTGATGGGTCAAATATAAAGGAGTCTGTTAAATATTATAAATACGCAATTCAAAACCCTCCTGAGGGTAGTTATAGTGTGAAAGTTCAGCACGGTATGCGTGATGAATTCTTAGGTGAAATCGTTTCTATAGGAACTCGTATTGAAAAACACGAAAACTAATGACTGAAGAAGCTCAACAAAAAATTAAACCATCTTACACAAAGTTTGTAATTACCTTTTGGGTGATTTTCACTCTGGGTTTTGGAACAGTTTATTATATTTTCAATGGTATTGCTAACGACGATTTGATGGGTGAACTACCTTCTTTTGAGCAATTAGAGAATCCTAGTACATCATTAGCAACTCAACTTTTATCTTCCGATGGTAAACAATTAGGTACAATTTTCAAAGAAAACCGATCCCTCGCCAAATATTCAGAATTGTCTCAACATTTAATAGATGCTTTAGTAGCTACCGAAGACGAACGCTTTTTTGATCATAGTGGGATTGATGGTAAATCATTAGCGCGCGCTATTCTTAAAGGGGGTAAATCTGGTGGTGGTTCTACCATTACACAACAATTAGCAAAAATGCTTTTTACAGAGCAGGTCGTCAAAAACAAAGTTGAGCGCGCTAAGCAAAAACTAAAAGAGTGGGTTGTTGCGGTTCAACTAGAAAAGCAATATACAAAAGAAGAAATTGTTACGATGTATTTTAATACGTTAGACTTTGTAAATAACGCAGCGGGGATTAAATCCGCTTCTAATGTTTATTTTAATACACAGCCCGAAGATTTAAAAATTGAAGAAGCAGCGATGTTTGTTGGGATGGCAAAAAATCCAGCATTATTTAACCCTATGAGGAGGCCCGATACAACTCTTTTTAGACGAAATGTAGTGTTTTCTCAAATGCTTAAAAATGAAAAAATATCTAAAATAGAATACGATAGTTTAAGATTATTACCACTTGGGTTAGAGTTTACAAGAGCTTCTCACAGAAGTGGCGTAGCTACTTATTTCAGAGAAGAAGTACGAAAGAAATTAAAGAATATTTTTAAGACTTTAAGAAAACCCGATGGACAGAAATACAGCATCTACCAGGATGGATTAAAAATTTACACTAGTATTAATTACGATATGCAAAAGTATGCTGAAAATGCTGTTAAAACGCATTTAGGAAAAGAATTACAACCTGCATTTTTCAAGCATTGGAAATCTAAATCAAGAGGATTAAAAAAGTACGCTCCATTTTATTTTGAAGATTACACAGATGCTGAAAAAGCGAATTCTGTTGAAAGTTTAATTAAAAGAGGAATTAGAACATCTAGTAGGTATAAAAAAGGATTAGATGCAAGACCAACGCTTAAAAAAGTTACCTACGCTTACAATCGGGCTTCTTACAAAAATCAACGCTGGGTAAACAAAGTTAAAGCGTTTGATGATAAACGATATTTGGTTCAGCAAGAGTTGAATCGTTTAAACAAAGACACGACGAATGCTAGAGCCATTTTAAGAGAAAAAGATCGGGTGAGGGATGAGATCGAAGTTTTTCAAGACAGTATAGACTTTAATAAAAAGAAAATTAAATCTTTTAAAAGTGAACTTTCCGAAAAAAAATCTGCCTATTTAAAATTATGGGAACCATTTGATCGTGTAATGATGGCTAAGTTTGATGATAAAATTAGAATGAAAGTTTTCACTTGGAACGGAGAACGAGATACTTTGATGAGCCCTAGGGATTCTGTTATTCATCATAAATGGTATCTACGATCAGGCTTATTATCTATTGATCCTCATACGGGTTTTATTCGTGCTTGGGTAGGTGGGATAAATTATAAATATTTCCAGTACGATCACGTAAGAGCAACTCGTCAGGTTGGATCAACATTTAAACCATTTGTTTATGCAACTGCTATTGAAAACGGAGTAAACCCTTGTGAAGAGTACCTAAATGAAGAAGTGACATTTCCAGCAGGGTTATATGGATTAGAAGAACCATGGAAACCAAAAAACGCAGGAGGAGAATCAAATTTAGACGGTCAATCTTTAACGTTAAAAATTGCATTAGCTAATTCAGTGAACTCTATTACAGCTAGAATTATGAAGAATTTCGGTCCTGAAGCAGTAATTAATGTTGCTCGAAGATGTGGGATTTCAACTCCTATCGACCCTGTTCCTTCAATTTGTTTAGGTACTCCTGATGTATCACTTTATGACATGGTATCTGCTTATTGTGTTTTTGTAAATAAAGGTATTAGAATAGAACCTCAGTTTATAACTAGGATTGAAGATAAAAACGGATCTGTAATTTGGCGACCAGTACCAGAAAGGCGCGAAGCAATGACGGAAGAAAATGCCTATCGAATGATTGAGTTATTAAGTGGTGTAGCTGCTTATGGTCCAAAAGTAGGCGGGAAAGCAACCTATGGAACAGGAGTTCGGTTAAGATCTCCCAACCGTCCATATGCTAAAATCCCATACTCGGTTAAAATATCAGGAAAAACAGGAACTACTCAAATGCAAAGTGATGGATGGTTTATGGGTATGACTCCTGATTTAGTTACAGGAGTTTGGACAGGTTGTGAAGACCGCGCAGCTCATTTTCTATCCTTAAGATTAGGCATGGGAACTAACATGGCACTACCTATTTGGGGATATTATATGAATAGTATTTACAAAAATCCAAAACTAAAAATATCTAAAGGAGATTTCATCAAGCCAGAGTCGTTGAAAAACGAAGAATTCGATTGTGCTAAACGTAAAGCTAACTTCCAAAATACATCACAGAATGTGGATTTCGACGAGTTTTAGTATTACATAGTAAACTTGTGCAATTAAACTTGCTAGTCTTTACATCAGTTTTTATGCAAAAAATAAATCGTTGGTTTAATACGAGAAGTTAACGGTTGTTTATGCTTCTTTTTCTAAAAGAATTTCTTTCGCCATTTTCATTGGAACAGAAATGTACTTTTTTTCCATGTAAGCGAGCATTTTATCAAGAACTTCTTTGTTTTCAACAGTCATGGCATCCATTTCTTTTATGAACACTTCGTTCATGGCCAATTCTTTGATTTCTTTAATTTTTTGAGGAACTGCCTTCATTGCTAATTCAACTTTTCGTTCCTTGAACGCCAATTTAAATGCAATGATTTGTTCTTCAATCAATGTTTGACAAACGGTAAGTTCTTTTTCTCTCTTTTTAAGGTTTGATTTTGAGACTTCTTTTAAGGCTTTAATTTCAATGTAATTTACGTTGTTCTTTTCGATTACTTCTGGATGAATGTCGTAAGGTACAGCAATGTCAATAATTGTCTTTTTATTCGTTTCTTTTCCTAACAGATTTTTATAAATTTCTGGAGTAACAACATGGTCCTCACTTCCAGTACAAGTTACCAGTAAATCAAAACCCTCGTTAAAAGTTGAAAGTTGGTCTAAGCCTAAAGCTCTACCACCAATGTGATTCGTTAAGGATTCTGCTTTTGATAATGTTCTGTTAAATAGTGTCAGGTTTTTTAATCCGTGTTTGCTCAAAAATCTACACATATTTGTGTTTGTTTCTCCAGCACCAACAACTAAAATTCGAGAATTGTCTTTAATTCCGACTTCTCTCAACTTTCGATAAGCTAGTGAAACGATGGAAATAGGATTTTTTGCAATGTTCGTTTTTGTGTAAATTTCTTTAGCGGATTCGATTGTTTTGTTAATTAGTAATCGAATAATTGGTCCTGTGAGTTCAAGTTTAGAACATTCATCAAATGATTTACGCACTTGAGTTATGATCTCTCTTTCTCCTACAACGAGTGAATCTAAAGAAGAAGCAATCTGAAAAGTGTGTTTAACGGCTTCTTCTCCTTCAAACATTTTACAGTTTTTTAAAGCCCATTTGATGTCGGAATCATCCCAATCAGGATTGAAAACAGAGAAAAAAGAATAATTAAAACTTTCATTTAATTCTTCATCATGTACAAACATGAACTCAACTCGATTACAAGTTGAGAGGTACATTAATTCAGAAATTCCAAGGTTTTTTAGTCTAGATAGACGCTCTTTCCTCTTGGCTACATCAATGTGCAACTTACCGATATTTGAGATATCAGTGGTCTTATGAGTGAATGCTATTACCTTTAATTCTTTCACAGTATTGTTTACACTGTAAATTTCCCCAAAGAGAGGCAGTGCTTTGTCATAGTATTGTCAGGTTGCGACTAAATATGATTTGAATCATATTTTAAAATGAATCTATATAAGCTATAATTCAAGGGTTTTCAACAATAAATTTTTAACGTTTATTAGGTAGAATCTAATTTTTGGACGAGTAGATTTATATATTTTTACAAATATGTCAACTGATGAAGGGAAATATTCAAACTGGAGAACTACTACATCTTATATTTCCACGGCAATAAGTATTGCAATGGTAATTTATGTTGTAGGGTTGTTAGGCCTTGTATTAATGAAGGGTAAGGTTTTAGGAGATTCTTTTAAAGAGAAGTTTGCTTTTGAAATATATCTTAAAGAAGGTGTAAAAGATATCGAAATAATGCAACTTAAAAAAGAGTTGGATTCAGAAGATTTTGTAAAGAAAACCGTTTGGAAAGATAAAGAGGACGCCTTAAAAGAATACTTGGCTGAAGTTGACCCAAAAGAAAACTTTACGATGAATTTAGGGGCTAACCCATTGCCTCAAAATATTGATGTTTATTTCGAAGCTGATTTTAACCATCCGGATAGCATTACTGGATTAAGAAATGAATTGCAAGAAAATCCTATCGTAGATGATTTAAGGTATCCAAGAGATTTGTTATTTATGGTGTACGAAAATATCAATAAAATTAGTTTAGCCTTGTTAACCGTGAGTGGATTATTATTGATTATTGCAATCGGATTAATATCAAATACGATTCGATTGCGCGTTTATTCTCAACGATTTATTATTAAAACCATGCAGTTAGTAGGCGCTAGTAATTGGTTTATCCGGAAACCTTTCTTTTGGAATGGTATAGTGCTAGGCTTCCTAAGTGGAATAATCGCAGTTTTTGCCTTAGCGGGAACTTTGAAAATTATTTACGACTTTTGGCCTGCGTTTCAGGATGAATTACAAAATGTAACATTGGATTTGATACTTTATGGTATAATGCTGATTATTGCGATTGGGATTTCATGGTTTGCAACTCAATTTGCAGTTGGACGCTTTTTAAGATTAAAAACAGAGAAATTATATTACTAATATGAGTGATAACAATTCAAAATTCGTTTTCGAAAAGAAAAATTATGTAATGATGGCTATTGGTTTCGCTATTGTGATTATTGGGTTTATGTTAATGGCAGGTGGAAAATCGGAAGATCCTAATGCATTTAACCCTGATGAAATATTTAGTCATAGGAGAATTACTTTAGCCCCATTAATGGTATTAATTGGTTTTGCTGTGGTTGGTTTTGGGATAATGCTTAAAACTAAAACCGACGAAGATGCAACTGTTTCAACAGATGTAATTGAGGATTAATGGAAATTATTGATGCAATTATAATTGGAATTATCCAAGGATTAACCGAGTTCTTACCAGTAAGTAGTAGTGGTCATATTGAATTGGCAAAAGAGGTTCTTAATGCTAGCGTTCCGGGTGAAAATAATATGTTGTTAACAATTGTTTTACACGCTGCTACGGCTTTAAGTACAATTGTTATTTTCCGCAAAGAATTATTAGAAATTGTTAAAGGTTTATTTCAGTTTAAATGGAACGATGAATTTAAGTTCTCGTTAAATATTGTTGTTTCTATGATTCCGGCGGTAATTATTGGTTTAGTATTTGAAGAGGAAATCGATACTTTTTTTGCCGGGAATGTATTGCTTGTGGGCTTGATGCTTTTAGTAACAGGTGTTTTGTTGTTTTTAGCGGATAAATCTAAAAATACAACAAAGAGCGTTGGATTCCCAGAAGCTGTAACCATTGGAATATCTCAAGCAATAGCGATCTTGCCAGGAATCTCCAGAAGTGGTGCTACAATAGGAACTTCGGTAATGTTAGGAATAGACAGAACAAAAGCGGCTAAGTTTTCTTTTTTAATGGTGGTTCCTTTAATTTTTGGAAAAATTGCAAAAGATCTTTTAAGCGGAGAATTGGTTATTAATTCAGAAGAATCCATAGCTATGGGAGCTGGCTTTTTTGCTGCTTTCGTAACAGGACTTATTGCTTGCACTTGGATGATCTCGCTGGTTAAAAAGAGTCAATTAAAATATTTTTCATACTACTGCTTTGCTGTAGGAATAATCGCAATTGGATATGCTGCCTTTTGATGTGATTTCTGATAAAAAATTCGAGGAATACAACGAAGAAGAGTTAAAATCGGGTGCTGTTTTTTTGGTTGATAAACCATTAGATTGGACATCATTCCAGGTTGTAAACAAGCTTCGATGGATTATTCGAAAAACGTTTAAGATTAAAAAGATAAAAGTTGGTCATGCAGGGACATTAGATCCTTTGGCAACTGGTCTTTTAATTATCTGTGTTGGGAAAAAAACCAAAGAGATTGATACCTATCAAGGCAAAGAAAAAGAATACACAGGAACAATTACAGTTGGTGGCACAACGGCTTCTTTCGACTTAGAAGAAGAGATAGATCAAACTTTCCCAACTGAACATATTACAGAGGAAGAACTTCAGGCTGCGGCTTTAAAACTTACGGGGGAAATTGAACAATATCCTCCTGTTTTTAGTGCTGTGAAAATAGATGGGAAAAGAGCTTACGAAAGTGCTCGTAAAGGGGAAGAGGTGAAAGTGAAACCACGTCAGGTTTCTATTTCTAAGTTTGATATTGATACTTCTGAATTTCCAAAAGTTCATTTTACAATTATTTGTAGTAAAGGAACCTATATTCGATCGATGGCTTCTGATTTTGGGAAGTTGTTAGATAACGGAGCGCATCTTTCTGCTTTAAGAAGAGAGCGTATTGGTGAATTCTCACTTTAACCTTATTGAATAAGTATTTATTGTTTTAATCAAATGAAGTGCATTTTTTGATGATTGCGGTGAAAAGACCTTTTATTAAAACCCCGTTTTTATTCCAAAAAACAGCATATTAAGCTCTAAATAATTTATAAAATTATGAAAAACGCAAAATACTGGGTTGAAAACCTAAATTTACTTCCACATCCAGAAGGTGGCTTTTTTAAAGAAGTTTATAGATCATCCGCCTCTTTTGAACCAATCAATTTTGATGGGAAGAGAAATTACGCAACAAGTATTTACTTTTTGTTAGAGGAAGGAAATGTGTCTAATTTCCACAGCATCAAATCGGATGAGATATGGTATTATCATGCTGGTGATGCTTTATCCGTTTTTGTAATTGGTTTAGATGGTAAACTTCATGAGTTGAAAATTGGACCAAATCCGGATAAAGGAGAGGTGCTTCAAGCAATGGTTCCGGCACGATCGGTTTTTGGGTCAAAAAGTAACGGTAAATATTCCTTAGTAGGTTGTATGGTTTCTCCAGGCTTTGATTTTAATGACTTTAAACTAAATACTACTTCAGAATTATTGGAAAGGTACCCTGATTATCATGTAATTATTAAAGAATTATCAAAAGACAAGTACTAAGGGTTTTCAGGCAATAAATGCTGTAAATACAGTTGGTTAGAAGAAAAGCAAACAGTACCTTTAGAGCATGAAGAAAACGATTGTTTTATTCCCTTTATTAGCTTTAATAATCTATTCATGCCAGTCTTTAGTAAAAGAGGTTAATCAAGAAGTAAAATTAGTTAAAGTTGAATCTGATTTAAAAAAGGAAAATAAATACACTTACCAAGCATCCGAAAAAAGAATATTCGATCTGCTACATACAAGCTTAGACGTTACGCCAGTTTGGGAAAAGCAGGAGCTAGAAGGGAAAGCTGTTTTAACCGTAAGACCTTATTTTTATAGCACAAAAATATTGACGTTAGACGCAAAAGGAATGACCATTAAGTCGGTTGGTATGCTAGATTCCACTGCCCAAGTTCAGCCTTTAAAATTTGAATATGATTCTCTTCAAATCCAAATAATACTTCCGGCAAAATATGAAAGAACAGATACGTTCAAAGTTCAAATAGAATACACTGCAAAACCAAATGAGTTGGCAGGAAATGGAAGTAAAGCAATTAATGATGATAAAGGGTTGTATTTTATTAATCCACTTGGTAGAGATCAATTTAAACCTCAACAAATTTGGACACAAGGAGAAACAGAAGCTTCATCGGCTTGGTTTCCAACTATTGATGCTCCAAACGAAAAGACGACTCAAGAAATTAAAATCACTGTAAATCCAAAGTTTAGCACTCTTTCTAATGGCTTATTAATAAGTAGTAAAACTAATGCAAATGGTACCAGAACTGATTACTGGAAGCAAACAAAACGACATGCGCCATATTTATTCATGATGGCTGTGGGAGAATTTGCTGTGATAAAAGATAGTTGGAGAGGTATTGCAGTAAACTATTTAGTGCCACCAAAGGATAGTGTTTACGCTAAAGGTGTTTTTGGAAACACACCAGAAATGTTAACTTTTTATTCGGATGTTTTAGGATACGACTATCCATGGGATAAATACAATCAGATTGTTGTTTCGGATTATGTTTCGGGGGCAATGGAAAATACTGGAGCCGTGATTCATGGTAAATGGGTATTCACTACTCCCGAACAACAAATAGATGAAAATCATGAAGACGTCGTTGCGCATGAATTATTTCATCATTGGTTTGGAGACTTAGTGACTTGTGAATCATGGAGTAATTTACCATTAAATGAGAGTTTCGCAACTTATGGGGAGTACTTATGGATTGAGCATAAATATGGAAAATTAAAGGCAGATCGTCATTTAAGAATTGACATGTTGAACTACTTTGCTGATACGCCTAGAGTTGATTTAATTCGATTTCATTACAACGATAAGGAGGATATGTTTGACCGTCATACGTATGAAAAAGGTGGAAGGATATTACATATGTTAAGAGACTTAGTTGGAGATGACGCTTTTTTTGAATCGTTGAAATTATACCTTCATACAAACGAATTTAATACGGTTGAAATTCATCAACTAAGGTTGGCTTTTGAAGAAGTTACAGGGATGGATTTGAATGTGTTTTTTAATCAATGGTTTTTAAACAAAGGACATCCTGTTTTGGATGTTCGCTATGAATCAAAATCAGATTCTTTATTAATAATAGTTAAACAAGTTCAATCGCTAAATTTCCCAACGTTTGAGTTCCCTGTAAGTATTGATGTTTATGCTGGTGGTGAACCAAAACGGAAAGAAATATTTATTTCAAAGCGTGAAGAAACCTTCTTGTTTAAAGGTTTGGGTAATCCTGAAGCGATTAATTTTGATGCCGAAAAGGTATTGTTGGCTAAAGTTAAACAAGATATATCACCAGAATCTGCATTGGTGCTTTATCAAAACGGGAAAAATTACGGAACAAAGCTGGAAGCTTTATTAGCTATTAACAGAGATACATCGGTTATTGCCTGGGAATTGTTAAATAAGGCAAGTAAAGATACTTTTGAGCATTTTAGAAAAATCAGTTATTATTTATGGAACCGAATTGATGAAGGTAGAACTGAGGAGCATAAAGAGAAATTATTAGATGTGTTTGCAAATGATTTAAGTGCGCACGTTCGTTTGGCTTGTTTAAACTCACTAGGTTCTTCTTGGTCCGAAGACAGTACGTTGATTCCACTTTATAAAAAGGCTTTAAAGGATTCGTCCATAAATATTAAACTTTTAGGATTAGAGTTGCTTTCGGATATTGCTAGAGAGGATGCGTTACTAAGAGCTTATCAATTAGAGAATTTAACGGATGCTAGAGTAATTACAACTTTAGCTAGACTATATGCTGATGTAAGAGATGAAAGTAAGCGTAAATGGTACAATTGGGCTTTAAAACAAGTTGAAGCACGTAATAAAAACTACGTTATTGAAAAATATGCAGTGTACTTGTCGGAGAAAGGGAATGAGGTTGTTTGGAAAGGTTGTAAGGCATTGAAGGAGGAAGCTATTTATGAAAACAATAAAGACGTTAGAGGTGCCGCTGGATTAGCATTACATTCTCTAAGAAACAGAAATATTGAGCGCATTCTGGATATCCGAAGAGATATTAAGGATCAAAAGGAATCGTCAATAGGAAAACCTTATGACCTTAAATTATTGGAAGAAAAGCACCAGGAACTGTTGGCGCATGAAGAACGTTTGATTACTTTGATTAAAAAGGTAGTTGAAGTTGAGGTAAATCAAAGGATTAGAGATTTATACGCTGAGAACAGATTGTTAGATACAGAACTCCCTGCTTTTGAGGGAATTCATGCGGAAGAGGTACTTAAGAAAGAGGAGAAATAATTGAGCTCTTTGGATATAGCCGAGAGACTAATCAAATTACAATGGAAGAAGAAAGATCATTAAACTTTATCGAACAAATAATTCAGGGTGATTTATCATCAGGTAAACACCAAAATATCTACACACGATTCCCACCAGAACCAAATGGATATTTGCATATTGGGCATGCAAAAGCAATTTGCTTAAACTTTGGTTTAGGTGAGCAATATAAAGGAAAAGTTAACCTCCGTTTTGATGATACGAATCCAACTGCAGAAAAGCAAGAATACGTTGACGCAATTAAGGAGAATATTGAATGGTTGGGTTTTAATTGGGAAAAGGAATTACATACTTCAGATCATTTTGACCAGCTTTACGCTTATGCAGTTCAGTTGATTAAACAAGGTGATGCTTATGTTTGTGAACAATCAGCCGAAGAGATTGCTGCGTATAAGGGGAATCACTCTGAGCCAGGTAAACCAAGTCCATTTAGAGATCGTTCGGTTGAAGAAAATCTAGCTGCATTTGAAAAAATGAAAGCTGGAGAAGTTGAAGAGGGAAAAATGATATTGAGAGCTAAAATTGATATGGCTCATGATAACATGCATATGCGTGATCCGTTGATGTACAGAATTATTAAAAAAGATCACCACAGGACTGGGGATAAGTGGTGTATTTACCCAATTTACGATTACGCTCACGGTGTAAGTGATGCTATTGAGGGGATTACACATTCGGTTTGTACGTTAGAATTTGAAGTTCATCGTCCGTTATATGATTGGTTTAACAGTAAGTTAAACACAGCTGCTCAGCCTCAACAAATCGAAATGGCTAGATTAAATATCTCGAATTCTGTAACAAGTAAGCGTAAGGTGAAGAGATTAATTGATGAGGGTGTTGTTGACGGATGGGATGACCCTAGGTTAACAACTTTGGCGGGGATTAGAAGAAGAGGAATTCCCGCGCAAGCAATTAGAGATTTGGCTGAAGGAATTGGTGTTTCGAAAAGAAACTCAATTACTGAAATGTCGAGATTAGATTTTTATACGCGTCAGTTTTTAAATAAATCAGCGAATAGAGTAATGGCTGTTTTGGATCCTTTAAAAGTAACGATCACAAATTACGAGGAAGGGAAAGAGGAGATGTGTGACGCTAAAAATAATCCTGAAGATGAATCTGCAGGATTGCGCCAAATGCCTTTATGTAGAGACTTATATATTGAACGCGCGGATTTCATGGAAGATGCCCCAAAGAAGTTTTTCCGATTAACAAATGGGAAAGAAGTTCGTTTCAAACATGGGTATTATATTACTTGTAATGAAGTAATAAAAGATGCTGAAGGTAATATTACAGAGTTATTGTGTACTTACGACCCAACTACAAAGGGAGGTTGGAGTGATGACGGAAGAAAAATTAAAGGAACAATCCATTGGGTTAGCGCTAAGCATGCGTTAAAGGCTAAGATTAACCTTTATGAAGGGTTGTTTAATTCTGAGAATCCTGAAGAAGGAGGAAGAGATTTTATGGATGATATTAATCCAAATTCTTTGGACGTAATTGAAGCCTTTGTTGAACCGTCTGTAAAAACTTTAACACCAGGAACTACAGTTCAATTTGATAGAACTGGTTACTTCTGTATTGATAAAGATTCAACACCTGATAATATCATTTTAAATAGAACAGTTACTTTAAAAGCTAAAAAGAAGTAATGAGCACGATTTGTATAAATAACTTAAAAGTATATGCTTACCATGGAGTTTTTGAAGTGGAGCGTAAAGTTGGACAATGGTATATCGTTAATTTAGAAGTAGACGTAGAGTTTACCGAAGCTGCGATTAAGGATACTATTGAAGGGACTGTTGATTATTCTAAATTAAGCGATATGATTCGTGATGAAATGAAGACTAAATCAAAGTTAATTGAGAATGTGGCACATAGAATTGCTACAAGATTATTGCGTGAGTTTCCTCAAGTGGAATCGGGAACTTTATCGTTAGCTAAACAAAACCCACCTATTCAAGGGGAAATGGAGAGTTTTGAAGTGGTGATTGAGTTGTAGTATTTATTGTGTTTTTATTCTGATATTTGATTTTTTAGACTTGATTTTTCTCTTTTAATTCAATACTCAATCTTGA
Organism: Flavobacteriales bacterium; assembly: GCA_029251005.1. Taxonomy (GTDB): domain Bacteria; phylum Bacteroidota; class Bacteroidia; order Flavobacteriales_C. Next base: position 42,148 of record JAQXEE010000157.1, read on the forward strand.
ATTAAAATCAAAAGTTGCACTGTATCAAAAAAATAACAGGCAAACAGGATATTCCAACTGTAAAATACTTCGCTAAAAATGAGGAGGTCAACTCTTAATTAAGCAAGTAAATCTTCAATCGCTTTCTCAATTTTAGAACTATCAATCTTAGCAAAGTTCTCATCCATTTTTGCCTTGATGTTCTCAGTGCAAAGATTTCCGATTGATCCTTCGTGCGTATGATTCACTTCTTTATTAGGAGTGAAATTCCCTGCTTCTATTTCTAAACCAACTTGTTTGTATGACTCACGGAAGGGAGTTCCTTCTAAAACACGCTTATTTACTTCTTCAACACTAAACAAATAATCGTATTTTTTGTCATCTAAAATGTTTTTATTTACGGAGATATTAGGAACCATTAACAAAGCTATTTCTAAACAGGCTTTGATTTCTTTAAAAGCATAAATATACTTTTCTTTCAATAATTGTAAATCGCGGAAATAGCCAGTAGTCAAATTACCCATTATTGCTGCTAATTCTCCCGGAATAGCTTGTAGCTTATTACATTTACCACGCATTAATTCAAATACATCTGGGTTCTTCTTGTGTGGCATAATGCTCGATCCAGTTGTAAATTCATTGGGTACTTTAATGAAGTCGAAATTTTGACTCATGTACATACATGAATCTGCAGCAAATTTCATCAATGTAGTAGCCAAAGCGCTAATTGCATAAGCGACAGTACGTTCAGTTTTTCCACGTGTCATTTGAGCATAAACAACATTATAATGTAAGTCTTCAAAACCTAATAATTCAGTAGTTCTTGATCGGTTGATAGGAAATGAGGATCCATAACCAGCAGCAGAACCTAATGGGTTTTGATTTGTGAAACGGAAAGCTGTTGCTAGTAAGTCCATATCGTCCGCTAATGATTCAGCATGAGCGCCAAACCATAAACCAAAAGAAGAAGGCATTGCAACTTGTAAATGCGTATATCCAGGAACTAAAACATTTTTATTTGCTTCACTTTGATCTTGGAAAGCTTCGAATAATTTTTTGGTAAGATTTGAAATTTGAATTATTTCACTTCTACCGTATAATTTTAGATCTACCAAAACTTGATCATTTCTTGATCGAGCACTGTGAACCTTTTTACCAATATCACCTAGGCGCTCAGTAAGTAATGCCTCAACTTGTGAATGAACATCTTCCGTTCCTGGAAGGATCTCAAAAGAACCGTCTTGAGTCGATTTATAAATTTCGCCCAGCTCTTTTTTAAGTGCAGGAAGTTCTTCTTTCTCTAACAAACCAACTTCGGTAAGCATAGTCACATGCGCTATATTTCCTAATACATCAAAAGGTGCAAGGTGCATATCTAATTCGGCATCGTTTCCAATTGTAAAGTCTTCAATTGCTTTATCAACATTAAACCCTTTGTCCCAAAGTTTCATAATAGTATGTTTTGAAATGCAAAAATAATTAAATCTATGCGGAAATCCTTCCTTTACTTAATTCTTCGAATAGGAATTAAGGAAGCTAAAGCTCCAATAGTATTAATTACCATTACAATAATTAGTATATCTCTGATCTGAAGATCAACAGGAAAGCAATCTAGCCCACTAGTTGTACCGTATGCAAATAAGCAAAAATTATTTTGTAATATGATTAGTGTAACCCCAATTGCTAAACCAAGTAATGAACCAATTACAGAAATTAAACTTCCTTCTAACCAAAAGATAAATCGAATTTGTTTAAGGTTTGCACCCATGCTTTGTAAAACAAAAATATCTTTTTGTTTATCGATTACGAGCATAGTTAAAGAACCGATTACATTAAATATAGCAAGTACAATAACTAACGATAAAATGAGAAGAGTTATCCATTTTTCGGCATTAATAGACTTAAAAAGGAATTCATTTTGCTCAAACCTTGTTTTAACTTTGAATTTTTCACCTACTAATGTTTGAATTTCTTTTTTTATCGTAGTTGGATCAAGTAGGGTGTCGATTCCGATTTCAATTGAATTTATATTATTTTCGATTCCTAATAATTTTCTAGCTTGATCAATGGAGACAATAATATACTTGCTATTAAAATCTCCATTGATATCAAAAATTCCTCTTGGGTAAGTTGTAATCGACCGAAACAATTCTGAAGGTCCCGATGAATTTCCAATTAAGTTGGGAATGTAAATTCTTAATGGCAAATTTGAATCGGTAATAACACCTAGTTTATAGGCAATGTTAATTCCCAAGACACTTTCGTTTGGTCCTCCAACAAATGGACCGTAGTATCCTTCGATAATTTTGGTATCTATGTTCGTTATTTTTTGAAAATGATTTGAAACGCCTTTTATTGTCGCAACCTCTTGGTTGTCTTTGTATTTTAAAAGAGCAGTTTCTTCTAGCGAATAGGACAGTCCTCTTACACCGTCGTAGTTCTCTAAAAGAGATAGTGGGATTTGATCAGGAGAAAACCGTCTTCCGTTTTTTGATTCAATCTTTAAATCAGGATCAAAATTGGTGTAAAGATCCATCACTGAAGATGATAAACCATTCATAGCCGAAAGAATAACTACCAAAGCGCACGCAACAATTCCAACTACCGATACAGAGATCCAAGTAATCCAATTAATTACATTATTTTTTTTTCGTGAAAAAAGATAACGAAGCGCTATTGTTAGTGAAAACCTCAAGTTATTCTTTCAAAAGCTTATCTATTTCTTCGTAGTAATCTAAGGAATCATCGATAAAAAATTGAAAAGAAGGAACCTTTCTCATCTGGTGTCTAACTTTTTTAGCGATTATATGTCTTATTTCTCTTGTTTGACTTTGTATTAATTTTAAAGACTCTTGTGAATTATTTCCAAAAATACTAAGGTGCACTTTAGCGTAAGATAAGTCACTAGTAACTTTTACAGAGGTAACTGTTATAAAGGCTCCTCCAAACATAGTTTTTGCTTCACGCTGAAATAATGTTGCTAAATCTTGCTTTAAAACATTACCAATTTTTTCTTGTCTTCTACCTTCCATATTGTGCTTGGGGAATTATTAGTAAATGCAAAGTTAACAATGTGATTTTTAACTTCACATACGAATACCAAACTTACACCGTTTATGTATCTTTGCAATATATAAATAAAAATAATTCTTTAATTTGGTCGTTGGAAATTAAATGCGACCAATAATTAATAAAGTAGATAAAAAATGAAAAAAATTATTTCAACTTTAACGCTTTCGTTAACCTTAATTTTAGGTTTAGTAAGCACAAATTCAGTTTATGCGAACGCTGATTCGGCAACTGCGGAAATTACTACTCAAGTGTCAAGTGTAGTTCAAACACCCGAAACAAAAGAAGACATAGAAGGCGGTCAAGCGCCTTCATTTACCCAAGTGGTAAAGAAAAGATTTATAGAAGGTGGAGTTAACTTTATGATTATGGTTTTAGCCTGTTTAATCCTAGGGATTGCAACTGCTATTGAAAGGATTATTTACTTGAGTTTATCAAATGTTAATACTAAGAAAGTTTTACAACAAGTTGAAGAAGCTTTAAATACAAGTGGTGTTGAAGGGGCTAAAGAAGTTTGTAGAAATACTAGAGGACCAGTTGGTGCTATTTTTTATGACGGTTTAACAAGAGCTGATGAAGGGGTTGAGCAAGTTGAAAAAGCAGTGATTGCAGGTGGATCTGTACAAATGGGATTAATGGAAAAAGGGATTTCTTGGATTTCATTATTTATAGCATTGGCACCGATGTTAGGGTTTTTAGGAACTGTACTGGGTATGATTGGAGCGTTTGATTCCATAGCTGAAGCTGGTGGTATTGAGGCGTCGGCAATGGCAGGCGATATTAAAATGGCTTTAATTACTACTGTTGCAGGTTTAATTGTAGCGATTATCCTTCAAGTATTCTATAACGTAGTTGTTGCTAAAATCGACAATTTGGTAAACCAAATGGAAGACGCGTCAAATGCATTTATAAAGGTTGTTCAAAATAAAATTGGTTAATCCAATCTGATATTTTCGTTATGGAAAACACACTAAAAATTGGAAAATACTCTCTGATCGGAATCGTTTGGTTGTTTATTATTTTGACCTTGACAGGTTCTATTGATGAAATGACTTTAATTCAATTCTCATTGGTATTATGTTATGCGATCGCTATAATTACTATTGGTTTTGCTATTTTTAATTTCGCAGAAAATCCAAGGTCGGGTATTAAATTCATCATTAGTTTTTTATCATTGGGCCTTATTATATTCATTGGTTATAGTGCTTCTACAGATTCTTTTGACCCTGAAACAGGAGCATTAATAGCAGGAAGTAAATTTACTGAGGGAGGAATATATACTTTCTATACGGTTACGATTATAGCAGTGGTTTTGATTTTCTTGTCTGAAATAAAAAGGTTGTTAAAACTATAAGGAATGGGAAGAAGACAATCACCAGAAGTTAATGCAGGATCGATGGCTGATATAGCCTTTCTTTTACTTATTTTCTTTTTAGTTACTTCAGAGATGAGTAAGGAGGCTGGTATGTTTCAATTACTTCCTGAAAAAACTACAGATTCAACACCTCCAAAAAAAATTAATGAGCGAAATATTATTAATGTCTTAGCTCGTGAAAACGATGAATTAATGTTCGATGGAGAGTCCGTATCACTAAATCAGATTAAAGAATTGATTAAAGAACGAATCCTGAATGAGGGTAACAATTCTAACTGGCCCGAGAATAAGGTAGCGGATCTTAACAAGATTAAAGAAAGAATTGCGATTAATCGAAAGAACTTAGAGGAAACCACTATTGAAAAACAAGTCTCTAATGAACGTAAGCTTAAAAAGGCAGAGTTAAGACTGAAAGCTTTTGAGTTGTTTGGAAATGATTTTAAAACATCTGAACATGTTATCAATTTACAAGCAACCCAAGGAGCAGATTATCAGACTTATATTTCTTTAAAAGATGAGTTAAAGCAAGCTTATACTGAGTTGAGAAGTGAGTTAGCAAAAAAGAAGTTGGGTAGAGGTTGGAATGACTTAAACTTAGAAGAAAAAGGAATGTTGAAAATGGTGTACAAGGAAAATATTTCTGAAGCTCCAGTTGTTCAATAAAAAGAGATAATTGATATGTCAAAATTTGACGGAGGTAAAAAGAAAAAAGATGGCCCAGCTATATCAACAGCATCCTTACCGGATATTGTATTTATGTTGTTGTTCTTTTTTATGGTTGCTACAAACTCAAAAGATAATGAGGCCAGTGTGATGGTTTCATTACCAAGTGCTGTAGAAACAGGTAAATTAGAAGATAAGACTCCTACGGCGTATATTCAGTTGGGAATCCCTGTAAAAGCGATGCAAAAAATTTATGGGGATAAAACGGCTATTCAGTTGAATGATGCCATTAAAAGAAAGGAAGATATTCGGTTGTTTTTAGATGAGAAACGTGCAAGTATAAAAAGCACCTATGCAGAGGTAAGTCCCGAAATCGGAGTGTCTAAAGCAAAGCAAATGATTGTGTGTTTAAAGGTGGATAAAAAGACTAAACTTGGTGTTGTGAGTGAAGTTAAAGAGGAGTTAAGAGATGGAGCAGCATTAAAAATTAATTACATAGTAAACGAAACAAAATAATAAACAACTTTTGTTCAGAATATCCGTAAGCCATTTCTCGTAAAAGAAGTGGCTTTTTTATTTCATGTCTTTTTTACTCCTTAAAGTATAATTTTAGATGTCGATAATTCTTGATCAAGTAGCATTAGTGGGAAGAACTTACAATGAGTATAAGCGAATGTTTGATGTTACAAAAGACTCTTTGGAAGGAAAAAAAGTTTTGGATGTTGCTGCTGGAGTTAGTAGTTTTTGTGCAATTGGAAATGCAGTTGGATTAAATATCACAGCAGTTGATCCTGCTTACTATTATATGGCAGATGAAATAGAAATTAAAGCTGAAGAAGATTTAGATACACTATTAACTAAATTAGCCTTTAACAAAGCACATTACAATTGGGATTTTTATCACGATATTGAAGGAGTTCGAATTAGTAGATTTAAAGCATACCAAACCTTTTTGAAGGATTATCAGTCCAATCCTTCTCGTTATATTCCAGGTGAAGTTAGTAAGCTACCTTTTGAAGATAAGGAGTTTGACACTACTTTAGTTTCGCATCTAATGTTTTTATATGACCACCTTTTTACTGAAGAAGAACAAATAGCAATTTTTAGAGAATTGATTCGTGTTACAAAAAATGAAATAATCATTTTTCCAACCAAAAACTTGAGTGGTCAAAACTCTAAATGGGTTGATCTTATCGTTAAAAACACTGAGTTTTTAGAGCATACTTTCCGATTGGAAGAGGCACAATTCGAATTTCAAAAAGGAAATTCTTTAAGACTAAGAGTTACAGTTTAGCAATCTTATTTTAACCTTCAACAACAATAAGTGAATATTCTAAAGAGTTTATATACTAATCGAAATCTATAATCGCTTATTTTTAAGCTACAATCTTTAGGTATGAGCAATTTTTCAGAAATTATTAGTCAATTACGGAATAATCAAGAAGCATTTGAGGCTAAATTGTCCAAGGTAGAAGATTTAGGAGCGAACGTTAGTGAGACTGTATTAAGGGATTTAATTCAAAACTCGCGTGAATTACACGAAGGAACTGTAATTCTTTCTTACGTCGTTTTTAACGAGTCTAATAATACTGGTGAACAACTAGAAATTCCTTTAGAATTAGCTGAAAAAGAGTCTTCATTACCTAAACAAGAAAGTGTTTCAGAAGAGGAGGAGTTAATGAATGCTTTGGATCAAGCTTTGGAACACACTGAAAAAGATGTTGAAAAATCACAAATTTCATCAGAGTTCATATCGCATATTAAAGAAGTGAGAGAGATTATTAACGAAGAGGAAGGTGAGGGGCTTGCAGAGGAAGAAGTTGCTGAAGAGGCGATGTTAACCGAATCCGAAATTATTGAAGAAACTAAAGTTAGTGTTGAAGAGGAATCCCCTTCTCAAGAGCAATTAACAGATGTATTGGAAGATGAGATATTGTCAATGATTTCAATGCATTCTAGTATCGCTTCAAGTGAGGTGGATGATGAGGATAATAGTTTAGCTGCAAAATTGGCAAAAACGAAAATAGAGAACTTAAATAGTGTAATTGGAATAAACGAGAAGTTTTTATTTACAAATGAATTATTTGATGGGAATACAGAGCAGTTTTTGAAAACCATCAGTGATTTAAATAATTGTGAATCTATCTCAGAAGCAAATTCTAAATTAGCTGGAATCTCAACCAAAAGAAATTGGAATCAAGAAGAAGAGCCATTTCAGAAATTTCAATTGTTACTGCATAGAAAATATCAATAATATTAAATTTCACCATGAATCAAGGAGTTAAAAAAGGGTCGATAGAAGTTATTACTGGGCCCATGTTTTCGGGTAAAACTGAAGAATTAATAAGAAGAGTGTCTCGTGCTGAAATAGCAAAAATCCCGTACATGTTATTCAAGCCGATGTTTGATACACGGTACTCAGAAACTGAGATTGTTTCACACGATAATAAAAGAATTGGAGCCAAGCCTGTGATGGACGCAAAGGAGATTTTAGGATTGTCAATTGATGCCGATATCGTTGGTATTGATGAAGCACAGTTTTTTAGTCCTGAGTTAGTTGAAACTTGTGTGAAGTTAGCCAATGGAGGAGTAAGGGTTATTGTTGCTGGATTAGATATGGATTATTTGTCTAAACCATTTCAACCGATACCAAACTTATTAGGAGTTGCTGATAAGGTTACCAAATTAAAAGCAATTTGTATTGAATGCAAAGGTGATGCGAGTTTAACGCATAGAATTAACATTACAGCAGAGGAAAGATTAATGCTTGGGGAAAAAGATTCTTACGAACCACTTTGCCGTTCTTGTTATACAAAGTATCTTAAGTAATAATGAACGAAGCTTTAGATCCATCAGATGAACAATTGTCGAACCCAGAAATGGAGTTCGAAAAAGTATTACGTCCAAAAGCCTTTGAAGATTTCACAGGACAAAAAAAAGTGCTTGATAATTTATCCATTTTTGTGCAAGCTGCTTTAAAAAGAGAAGAAGCCTTGGATCATGTTTTATTGCATGGGCCTCCAGGTTTAGGAAAAACAACATTGGGTAATATCATCGCCAATGAGCTTGGAAGTAATATTAAATTGGTTTCAGGACCGATGCTAGACAAACCAGGTGATTTGGCAGGACTATTAACCAATTTAGCTGAAGGTGATGTTTTGTTTATTGATGAGATTCATCGCTTAAGTCCTATTGTAGAGGAGTATTTATACTCTGCTATGGAGGACTATAAAATTGACATTATGATTGATTCTGGTCCCAATGCGAGATCAGTTCAAATAGGTTTGGAACCTTTTACTTTAATTGGTGCTACAACTCGTTCGGGTTTATTAACTTCACCATTGAGGGCTCGTTTTGGAATTAATTGTAGGCTCGAATATTATGATACTGAATTATTACAGTTGATTATATTACGCTCTGCGGATTTACTTAATGTACCAATAGAAGACGATGCTGCGTTTGAAATATCAAGAAGGAGTAGAGGTACTCCTCGAATAGCAAACGCATTATTAAGAAGAGTACGTGATTTCGCTGAAATTAAAGGAGACGGGACTATAACCATGAAAGTAACGAATCATGCTTTAAAAGCATTGAATGTTGATGAAAATGGTTTAGATGATATGGATATTAGAATCCTGACAACGATAATAGATAAATTCAAAGGGGGACCTGTTGGAATAAATACAATTGCAACTGCAGTTGGAGAGGACGCGGGAACAATTGAAGAGGTTTATGAGCCATTCTTAATTATGGAAGGATTTATTAATCGAACACAAAGAGGTAGAGAAGTTACTGAACAAGCATACAAACATTTAGGAATAAACTATCACGGTACACAAGGTGGATTATTTTCCTGATTCAATATTAGTAGTTTTACGCATAAAAAAGCTCCGTTACAATTAAGTAACGGAGCTTTTTTATTTTGTAATTTGAGATTTACCTCAGTAGTGTGACAATTCCAGTTCTTTCATAATTCTTATCCGAATATACTTTTTTGTAAATTATTTTATAAATATAAACGTCTATTTGTTGATCTTCATTATTAAGTGTCCCATCCCATCCTTCATAAATGTTATTTGTGTGGAAAATTTGACTTCCCCACCTGTTAAATATGAACATTTCAAAATCAGAAATAAGATGGCTCTCTGCTCTGAAAAAGTCATTTTTGAAATCACCATTAGGCGTAAATGAATTTGGTATATAAAGAGGGAAGATAACTTGGAGCTGAATTGTATCTTGTATAAAACAGTTATTTGTATCATAATACGAGACAAAATAAGTTATATCTTCATCAGGCGTAATTGTTGGAGAAGGACAGCTTTGACAGCTTAAGTAGTTGGTTGGATGCCATTGGTAATCAAACATCGTATTCAAGTTAACATTTATATTTTCACCATAATTTACAGTGTAAATAGGGTCTAATGATTGATCCATTACCGGGAGTACTGATACGGTAATGGTATCGCTTACTGAGCAATTATTTTCATTAAGCTCAACTAAATAGGATTGTGTTACATCTGGATGAATTACTTGTTCGCCTATATTGGGGTTTTGAAATGTTATCGTGTCTATCCAATTGATATCGGCGGTTGATTCTACTGATAGGGAAACTCTTTCACCTCTACAAACTGTTAAGTCAGGAGTAGTTTCGCTATTGATTGTAAAAGCATTAATTTTAAACGTATCGATTATTATTCCGCATAAGGTCGTGGTTTCTAAATAAATACTCTGATCTTCCTGAGTGGGGAAATTTACACTGTCCTCTGTGAAGAAAAAGGATTCAGAATTTACTGTTCTATAAGTGTTAACATCAAAGCTTTCAAAAGGAAATATTGCCGTGTCCCCAGCGCAAGCATCTCCTGTATGCTCTGTTCCAAGAGGGTCAATTAGTAGGGGAATTGTGATTTCGTCAGTTATAACTCCACACCCTGCATCATAGTTTACATAGAAATAAGTTGAATTATCCACGGCTAATGATATACTATTTTGATTTCCCGGAATTGACCCATTTAAATTTCCCCATTCATATTTATTATTATCCGGTCCATCAACTGATAGGATAAGTGTTTTATTTTTACAATCGTAAGAATCTAATTTTATATTTAAATCAACTCCTTGAGTAACTTCTATAGCTACTTGTGTTGTGTCAGAATAAGGACAATGACTAGGATCAAGTGCGACTAATTTTATTACAAATGTACCGGTATCTAAAAATTCAAATTGACCATCTTGGCTTTCAATTATTGAGCCGTCTGGATAAATCCACTCAAAGCTTTTACCTCCTGTACTTTTATTTTTAAGCATTACAATTGAATTCGAGCAATATATAGAGTCTTGGTTAAATTCTATTTGAGCAGTTAAAGTAGATGCGTCCATTTTAACAAGAGCTACATTACAAGATCCCGAATTGTTTTCTTCAGAATAGGCACCAGGAGATACTGGGAAAGATGACGAACCATCACACACAGCACATACAGATTGATAAATAGTACCGTTCTTATCAAATCGACTTGTACCACCATCTACGTGCTCAGCTAAAGTTAAGCCTCCTAAAAACGTGGAGTAATTTAAAGTTGAAAATTCTTGACCCAGCACCATTATATAAAAGTCAGATCCATCCGTGTTTTTTTGATATGCATCATCAGTAATAGGGAACCCATTTGTTCCTTGAATCATGTAGTCATTATATGCTCCGCCCCAGCCAGAAATAAAAATTTCTTTACAATCACTTACCAGAAGGGCTGTTGGGACAAGTTCTGTGGCTTCGGATCCATTACCTATTACAGTAGACAATTCTAAGCTAGATAAGTTCGAGTTGTATTTATGAATAAATTGTTTACTTCCAGCGTTGTTATAAACACCATCCGAAACAGGCATATTCCCTTCAGATTGACCAAAACAATAAACTTTATCATCTGAATCAACATCTACAAGATAATTTTGATCATAGTCAGAAGTTCCTATATAAGAGACATTCTTTAAAGTACTACCATTGGATGATATTTTTGCTAAAAATCCATCAACGGAACCTTTATAACTTCCACCAAAACTTCCACCGGTTTTTTTAAGGTTTGAACTTGTAGTACCTCCCGAAATATAAAGATCACCCTGAGAATTTTCTTTAATAGAATAGCACCCATCATCTCCAGACCCTCCAAAATAACTTCCCCATTGTAATTCGGACAAATTACTATTAAAGCGCATAACACAACCATCTTGTATTCCCCCGCCATATGTATTTTGAAACCCAAGTTTTGTTGGTAAATCAGACGAATGAGTTACTGAAGACAAAATAATATTATCTGCGCCATCAACAATAACCTCCCCTCTATTGCCATCTCCATAGTTTCGAAACAAGCCTAAAACTTGATTTCCATCATTTATTCCATCATTTTTACTTCCTCCAAAATATGTACTACCCAATAATTGAGAGAAATTATCATTTAGTTTAGTTAAAACGATATCAGAACCGTTAAAGAAGTCTAAATAACCTGCTGGTGTATGTTCTCCTCCATTAAATGTTTTATCAAATGAATTGGAAAGAGTAGGATAGTCGGTAGATCCAGAAGCACCATATATAATAAGCTCTCTTTTACTGTTTACAATCATACTATGTGGAGCTTCTGTTCCATTTCCCCCAATGTAAGTTGAGGCAACTAAATTTTTTCCGTTAGGACTAAATTTGGAAATTGTCATATCAACATCTCCCCCTGCCATTGAACTACTAAAGGCTCCTGTAGTTGTTGGATAACCAAAGCCAAATGCGACACCTCCAGCATATGCGTATCCTAAGTCATCATATGTAGCAGAAAACCCCCAGTTATCAGATAAGGATCCACTAAATGTTGAGAAGTTTAGTTGTGGGTCTATTACAAGGATGGTCGACGTATCATAGTCCTCAGTTTTTATTCCAAAAGTATTTTGATTTATTTTTTTGAATAGTGTTTTTAATTGTACTCCGTCTTCCTGGTAAGAATATGGAGCAGAGTCATTAATATTTCCTACACTAGTAACAAGTGTAATTTTGTTTTTTAAATGGTGAATAGCTTCAAGGCCTTTGTATTCAATTTGGATTTGGTTTGGATCCCCTCCCGGCTTAACAATGAAATCGTATTTTATTGAATTGTCAACAAACGAAATTCTTAAATCGATTTTATCGTAGATATTTGGTATAGTTGTTATTTGAATAGGAGTTAGGTTGCTTATCCATTTGGATTCGTCATTTCCAAGAAATGAACTGATTTTATGAGTGAGGTTTGTTTCTTCAGTTCCAAAACTTAATGCATTAGAATTTTTAAAGTTGATTGAGAACGTATGACCATCGACAATATCACTTTTTCTTAAGTGATCGCCAAATTTATGATCATGCTCTTCATTATTGTGGTTTAAAAGCTCATTTAATTGTTGAGGATTTGCAACTGTTATTTTGAATCCAGTCTTTTCAATAAAAAATACACCATAATTTAATTTAGCTTGATATAAAACTTGTAGAGGGAATTGACCTTTATTTTTAATTAAATAACCGCCAGCACCCGAACTTATTAAAGGAATTAATAGGCCTATGAATACAAATGAAATTAGTTTCCGCATATTAATCTTTTTAAGTTTATATTAAGTTGACAAAAATTAAACCTAAGTCTTTACTCAACACTTTTTAGCTTAAAGTATTAACGAGTGTAAAGATAAAATAATATAGTTTTTTAAAAATAAAATGCTGGTTAAGCATCTGTTAATAAGGTTAAAACGGTTATTAATGAGATTAAACAGGCTTTATTGATTTATTAAAACCAAAAAGGGTGAGAATTTTCTCACCCTTTTTGGTTTTAAGATCAGCGGAAATTACTTTCCAACTAATTCTGGTTGTCCATCATTCATAATAAGATTTTGACGACGGATAGATTCTTTATGTATTAATTTTAAGTAATGCTTAACAAAATCAGCATCAAGTCCCATAGCAACACCTAGAGCAATTCTTTTGTTAACGATTTCTTCCCATCTGTCAACCTGCAAAATTGTAACACTATTGTCTCTCTTGTACTCACCAATTTGATCAGCAACTTTCATTCTTGATGAAATTTTTTGGAAAATTTCATCATCTAAATCATCAATTTCTTTTCTTAAAGAGTCTAATTTATTAGTGTCGGCAGCTTCAGAAGTTTCTTGTCTGAAAGTTAAACCGTCTAATAATTGAGTCAACCCAGCTGGAGTAACTTGCTGTGCAGCATCAGACCATGCAACAGAAGGAGTCATATGCGACTCAATCATTAATCCTTCCATGTTTAAATCTAACGCTTTTTGACAAACGTAAGGCAGTAAGTCACGGTTACCGGCGATGTGTGACGGATCGTTCACGATATCTAAATCAGGGAACTTTCGCATCATTTCAATTGCCATATCCCACATTGGTAGGTTACGGAATGGAGTTTTCTCATATGTAGAGAAACCTCTATGAATTGCAGCTAACCTTGTAATACCTGCTTTGTTAATTCTTTCTAAACCACCTTGCCATAATCCTAAATCTGGGTTAATTGGGTTTTTAACCATTACTGGAATGTCAACACCCTGTAAAGCGTCAGCAACTTCCTGAACAGAGAAAGGGTTTACTGTAGTACGAGCACCAACCCATAAAATGTCAATTCCTGCTTTTAAACAAGCTTCAACGTGAGCACCAGTTGCAACTTCAGTTGCTGTTAGTAAGCCAGTTTCAGCTTTAGCTTTGTTTAACCACTCTAAACCTATTTCACCAATACCTTCAAAACTTCCTGGTCTAGTTCTTGGTTTCCAAATACCAGCTCTTAAAACATTTACTCTTTTATCCTTAGCCACGTCTTTAGCAGTAGTTAATACTTGCTCTTCAGTTTCAGCACTACAAGGACCGCTTATTATCATTGGTTGCTCTAAACCTAATCCCCAATCTTTAATTCTTTTTAAATCTAAACTCATAACTTTTAATTTTATGCTCAAGGAAAACTTGGTTGTTAATTAGAATAATCAATCTTTTAAAATTAAAGAGTCGATATTTAACTTCTATGCTTGGTAAAGTATTCTGACGTTATCAGCAACACTCAAATCAACTTTTCATTTGTGCGACTGCAAAGATAGGTGAGTTCATTGTCGAATCCAAATAAAATTTGCTTATTCACATTTTATCCCGACTCAAACAAAATTAAATTTTGTTTACTTTTTTTATGTTGCTTGAAATGTTAATAAATGCTTGTATTTCCAACATTTATTCGCTAATCATTAAAAATTCGGAATAACATTTTTTGAGTAAATCTAGTTGTTTGCCAACCAAGCTTTGCTGTTATGAGAAAGCTTTGCCTTAGCAAGAGCTTTTAAGGCAACAACCTTATTATTGTAAGAGCCGTAGGAAACACGATGTAGACCTGAATTAGAAGAACCTGCTAATTGCGCATCGGGAAATCCTGCTTTTCGTAAGCTTAACACCATTTTGTCAGCATTACTCTCAACACCAAAACAACCAGCAATTACATGATATTTGAAAGAAGTAGTTGCTTTTTTTATTGGTTGAAGACTAAGGGTTTTAATTGATTTTCCCTTTTTTGTTTTGATAGGAAATTTAGCAAATATTTTGGCTTTTTCTTTTTGTTCCTCCTGTAATATTTTGATTTGATTTAAATCTTCTTGTTGGTCTAGCAGTCCACGTTCAGTGAATAACTGTTTTTCCTGCTCATCAAAAAAAGTAATTTCTTTAACAACCACGGTTTTCTCTTCATCAGCTTTTGATTTGCCAGCCGTGAATCTCGCTTGAGGCTCGATTTTTTCAGAAAATAATCCATTCAAAAAATTTAAATCTAAATGATTGCGGATTGCATCGTTATTCGTAGAAACCGATAAAAATAAGAAAGCACCAATTGAAGCAGCAGCTACAGCAGTAATTGTTCTTTTTAAGGTCTTATATGTTTTGGGAGTTGCTTTTTTCTGATTTAAACCACGCTCTATTCTATGGGCTAAGCCAACGCGCTCAATAGGTGTAGCATGAACATTGGTTAAACCGAAAGAAGTGTTCGCAAAATTTGATTCGTTAAATTGATCAAAAATTAAATTTCCTTCCTTGTTCAGAACAAAAGACCCAATTCCTTCTAATTCAAGGTAATTTGATTTTTCAAGTTCTTTTTGCCAAAATGATACTTTAACCTCAATTGCTCTAAGGGCTTCATTATAGGTCATTCCACATTTAGCAGCTACATTTTTTGCAAGTAAGCCATCGTTTTTTGAAAGCTTAATATTAAAAGAAATTCCTTTCCCCGGAGGAATAAGAATGTTTTTAGAAGGTTCGAGTATAGCAGGACGATAATGTGTCACAAAACCACCAAACTGCGGAATGACAACACAATCCTCTTCAAGGAGTAATTCTTTTGCTATTTTTTCTACTCTAATATTCATTTGTTATGATACCTATCAAAGGTATAAATTAAACCTTTATTATTCATCTTCAATGTACGTCATTTTTTAATTGAAATGCAATAGGTTTACCAACAGTTTATTAACACTTAATTCATCAATTTACTTAACATGAAAAACTGAGTTGCTAATAATATTCTAATTCTCTCAATGTATGTTTAACTAGTATGATTAACTTTACGTTTAATTAATTATGTTTCAATTAGCCGATTATATAAGTGAGACTTGGGTACAGGTCTATGTTATAGGAGTAGTTTCACTCACTGTTATCTTTTTGTATAAGGAAATATATAACACTGCAATTACTTTTTTGGGAGCAGTAGGACTTTTATTAATTCCAAGTATTGTTAAAACGGATGATGTACTTTCTTCGTTTGCAAACGAGCAAGTTGCAGTAATTATTATGTTGTTAGTGATTGGGCAGTTTCTAAAAAGGAGTCCTGTTATCGAGCAACTCTTTCAAAAGCTTTTTTTGAAAACAAAAGGTTATTTCGCTTTTACTTTCAAAATGACAGGGTTTGTTTCGATGTTTTCAGGGTTTATGAATAATACACCTTTAGTAGCTTTACTACTTCCATACGTTGTGGATTGGGGAAGAAAAAACAAAGTTGCCCCTTCAAAATTGCTAATACCTTTATCCTTTGCGGCAATAATGGGTGGCGGATTAACCCTAATTGGTACTTCAACGAACCTTATTGCCAATAGTATTTTAGTTTCAAAAGATTATCCAGCATTATCAATGTTTTCTTTCTTCTTAATTGGAGCTCCACTAGTTGTTGTAGGAATTGGTTATATATTGATTTTTGGAAAGAGAATTCTTCCTGATAATGTAGGAATGCTTTCTAATTTTGATGAAAATAATAGAGAATATTTAGTTGATTTGTTGGTCTCTAAAGGTTCACCTTTAGTTGGAAAAACGATTGGAGAATCAAATTTAAGAAATTTAAACGATCTGTACCTTGTAGAAATAGTACGTCCTGATAAAGTTCGAACAGCTCCAGGTCCTAAAGAAATAATGAGAGCTGGTGATTATTTAATTTTTGCCGGTGAAACAGAAAAAATTGTTGACATTGTGAATATGGATCTTGGTTTAGAAATGCCAAATGAAGTTGGAGCAATGAAAAAAAAGAAGGAAGTAGTAGAGGTTATTATACCCTACAACTCATCTCTTTCTAGAAAAAAAATAAAGGACTCCGATTTTAGGTCTAGATTTGATGCAGCTATTATTGCCGTAAGAAGGGATGGTGAAAAACTATTTGGTAAAATAGGAGAAATTACGCTTCAAAAAGGAGATATGATGCTTTGTGTTGTTGGACATGATTTTTACAAAAGAATAAGGAGAGCAAAAGAGTTAACGCTTATTTCAAATGTTCGTCAGTTGCAGGATATTGATGGTAAAAAATCTACATCATTAATTATAGCTTCCATTATTTCGATATTACTACCAGCCCTTGGTTTAGTCTCCTTATTTCAATCATTGTTGATTTTATTCGTTTATCTCTTGTTAAGTAAAGTTGTTTTGTTTGGAGAACTTAAACGCGCAATAAATATTAATTTAATTGCAATAATGGGAGGTGCTTTGACTATTGGCGTAGCTATGGATAATAGTGGAACTGCTAAGTTAATAGCGAGCGAGGGTTTATCTATACTTAAGCCACTTGGGCCAGTGGGAATATTAGCAGGGGTTTATTTAATTACTAACCTCTTAGCAGCATATATGACAAATATTGCTGCAGTTTCTATCATAATGCCAATTGCATTGAGTTTTGCAAATGTTCACAACTTTGATGTCATGCCTTTTGTTTTTTGTGTAGCTTTTGCAGGATCTAAGACTTTTTTAACGCCAATTGGTTACCAAACTAATTTGATGGTTTACGGACCAGGAGGTTATAATTTCAAAGATTATTTTAAGTTTGGATTTCCATTGACAGTTATTTTTATGATCACAACTCTTGGGCTCTTAAAGCTCATTTACTTTTAAGAGGAACAAGCCAAATTGATTTAAAATTTTTCGACTTTCACTTTTTATTTCAATCAAGCGCTTTAAATTTAAGTCTTCGGAAAAATTGTGTTTCATACAACTTAGCTTAGTCATCTAGCAAAACCCTTGAGGGATCCAGATGTCTATTTATACTGTATTCAAAATTAAAGTTGATGTTCATCCTTCTTTTTAAAAAGTATTATGATTTAATAATCGATGCTTTATTTAATTTTTTTGAGTAAAGCGTAAGGATTAATGAAACAAAAAAAACCTCATCACAACATGTAGCCTATTCTACATGTGCTTATTCTTTTGGATTTGTGTTATAAATCGCTAAAAACCGCAAAAGAATTTTAACTTTTAAGTTCAGTGAAAAATTGATGTGATTCTTAGGTTGTTTTTTAAAAAAAATCAAGTGAGTCCTAGCAGACTTTTAAAACATCACTTGGTGTTATACAAAAGACCACCTTGTCTTTAAAAAGAGCAATTGGGCTTTTGAGTAATTCTGGATTATTCATAATCATATAGTATGCAGAATCAATATCTGGATCTCTACCTTTAATATTTTCTTGATAATAAGGACTTGATTTGTCCATAATATCTTTGGCTTTTAATTGTAGCTTTTGAATTGCTAACCTAAATAAAGTATTCGATAGCCTAACTTCATTTATATCCTGACGGTTAATATTAGAGGAAATTCCTTGGGCAATAGCTAGAGTTTTTTTGTCAATAATTTTTTTACCATTGTAGATCAGTGTTAATTCAGATTTTTCGTAGTGCATAAGTTATTTGTTTTAAGGGGTTTACTACCTCTACGGTTGTTTCTAGATAATGTTTAGAAAGGTTTAAGATTCGTGGTTTGAAGTAGCTTTAGAAAAGGCTACAAAAAATTCCAAAAATCGTTTTCTTGGACCTGTCTATTTATCAAGGTTTAGAAACAAATACTGAATGGTCCTGAGTTTTACTCATGTATGTATTCATTCGTTCAATTAGTAAGATTCCTAAAAATTTGGTGAGGTTTTTATATTGAAACTTTGCCAAAATCTAAACAGTATAAAATTAAGACAATCTAAACAGGAAATTAATTATGAGAAAAGTTGTTCTTATTATTTTATTGACATCATCATTGGTTTACAGTCAATCGCCAACAGTACAACCAGCATCTGTTCCAACTAGAGATGCAGCCAACGTAATTTCTTTTTTTGGGGGAGATGATAATAGTTATGGTGATATTTCAGGGGTAGACTTTCAAGTTTTTTGGAGTCAACCAGTTCCTCCTTGGGTAGCACCAGATTTAGCATTTAATGCAGCCGGAAATATGGTGCTTAAGTACACTAGTTTTGGATATCAAGGTTTAGATTTTAGTGGGAATAAACAAAATGTTGCAGGTATGGAATTTCTTCATATTGATATTTGGACAAATTCTTCCAGCGTAGATTTAACTCTTTTGAGTGCAGGAAGCGGCGATTTTGCGTTTAACTTCTCCGCTAATCAAGGGTTTTGGACTAGCGTAGATATTCCGTTAACTCACTTTGCACAGAACATAAACTTGAATCTTGCAGAGCTAAACCAAATGAAATTTTACAACGGAAATGGAGACGACATATACATTGATAATCTATATTTTTGGAAGCCAGAAGTAAATTCAGCAGACGATGCTACGTTGAAAGAATTACAAGTTGATGGAATAAGTGTTTCAGCATTCTCAGGGGCGACAACATTTTATACGCACGAATTAATTGTTGGAACTTCGGTTGCTCCAACAATTACAGCAACAACAACCCAATCAGATGCAAGTATCCTAGTTACTCAAGCAACATCAATACCTGGCGAAGCAATAGTAGTTGTAACTGCACCAAACCAAACAAAAGTTAAAACATACACTGTTTCTTTTATTGCAACGTTACCTGGAGCTGCTGAATTTATAAGTTCTCCAGCCGATGAAGTATTGGCTCTTTTAGATAACATTTCTAATGGTACAGCTGTTTCTTTTTGGAATCCTTCTTATTTTTTTGGCACCAGTCAAGGAGTGGTTAATTTAGATGGGAACAATGCTGTGAAAATGGATTTCTCAGTTGCAGGTTGGGGAGGGGGAATCAATAATGGTTCTGATGTATACACAGATGTTTCTACTTACAATTTTGTTAATTTCAGTTATTTTGTTCCTGAGGGGGAACCTGGTGTAAATGGCCATGAAGTTAAATTTATTCTTATTGGTGGGGGATCTTCTCCAAGTGGCAATGGTAACGGCGAATTCAGTTATACTTTAAAAGAAGCTGGTCAAGGAGGAGATGCTGATCTTGTTTTTAATCAATGGGTTAATTTAACTGTGCCTTTAACTCATTTTGTAAATAATGGATGGTCAACAGACAATTTCTTCCAATTTAAATTAGGAAGCATTTCAGATTTAAATACAAAAGTTATTTATTTTGACAATATTTTCTTCTCTGTTAACGAAGGTCAATTAGTAGGTCTTAATGAATTAGATATTATTGATTTATCTGCTTTTCCTAATCCTTCCAATACTATGTGGAATATTAAAACTTCTAAAACTTTAATCACCTCTATTGACGTGTTTAATTCAGCAGGAAAAAGAGTTGTTTCTCTAAAAAATAAGAGCAACGAGGTAGTTGTCTCTACTGAAGGATTAGTTAACGGCATTTACATAGCTAGAGTAACCACAGGTATGGGGACTAAAAGCTTTTTATTAACAAAAAAGTAGTTCCAATAGTAATTTAAAACCGATGAAAATGTACAATATAATTTATCAAGTTAAGAACTGATGTTTTTTTATTTTACCGAATTATCATTTATTAAATAGAAACTTCTCTAGGGTTGTTTTTAAAGTAACAATAGAATTTGAATATGTGAGAGAGTTCTGTATGAGTTTTAAAAGCAAGGAATAAGGCTATCATTTACCAAAAAATCAAAAATTTTAAAAACAGCACTAAAGAAATTTTTAACTACAACTAGAGCAACGAAATCACTATGCTATAGTTATATTTCAATCTTTATTTAGGCTTTCAATTTTAACATTAAGCTGTTTTTTTTGTAACTTAACAATAAGTATTTGTAACTGAAAACACTTAATTTTATATGGTGTTTTGGTTGAATTGGGTTTCAGGAAATAGAATAGATGTGATGAACAAAAAATACAAAGAGACCTCCTAATATCAACGTATAAATCGATGTGAATTGCAATCATTAGAATGTAAAGAGGAAAATATGAGAATGTTATAAAAATCATCTCCAATAATGAAAAAAGCAATTGTAGTAGGGTCAGGTATTGCAGGCTTAGCATCCTCAATTCGTTTAGCTCATAAAGGGTACAAAGTATCCGTTTATGAAAAAAATGATACTTATGGAGGTAAGTTAGGTTTTTTTAAGAAAGATGGATTTAGGTTTGATACAGGCCCAAGTTTATTTACCATGCCTCAATATTTTGAGGATTTATTTTCTGATGTAGGCCATAAATTTTCTGATTTTGTTACCTATGAAAAACTCCCTTCTTCTTGTAAATATTTTTTTGATGATTACACTAAATTTGTTTTTTATCAAGATAAACAAGCACTAAAAAAAGAGCTCAATTCTGTTTTTAAAACAGATAAAGAGAACGTTTTAGATTACTTACGTAATTCAGAGGAATTGTATGAGAATTCTGGCGCATTATTTATAGAAAACAGCTTACATAAGTTAAAAACTTTTTTGTCGGTTAAAGCGTTGAAATCATTACCATATTTAATCAATATCGAAAATAGTAAATCATTACATTCTAAAAATAAAAAGTATTTAAATTCAGAAAAACTGATTCAGATATTTGATAGATATGCAACCTACAACGGTTCTTCTCCATACAAAACACCAGGAATGATGTCTATGATTCCTCATTTAGAACAAAACATAGGTACGTTTTTTCCAAAAGGGGGTATGAGATCACTAGTAGATGCTTTATATCAATTAGCATTAAAACTAGAGGTTGATTTTAATTTTAATAGTGAGGTTAATTCCTTCAAAATTGAAAATTCGTCCATCTCATCAATTGTTGTAAATGATGTACGAGTAAAGGCAGATTTATTTATTTCTAATATGGATGTGGCTTTAACGTATAAAAAATTATTAGAGGATAATAAAACATTTAAACGTGAGACCGCTAAAGAAAGAACAAGTTCTGGCGTTGTTTTTTATTGGGGAATAAATAAGGTTTTTGAAGACCTACATTTACACAATATCTTTTTCTCTTCCAATTACCATCATGAGTTTAATCAAATATTTGATCAGGATGAATTTCCTGAGGACCCTACAATCTATGTTAATATTACATGTAAGCATGAACTAATTGATGCTCCTGAAGGAAAAGAAAACTGGTTTGTTATGGTAAATGTACCTTCAAGTTTTAATTATTCAAGTGAAGAGATAGAGTTGTTAAAAAATAGAGTATTAATTAAACTTTCTAAGTTGTTGAAAGTTGACTTATCTCCTTTAATTTTAACGGAAGAAATTTTACATCCTAAAAAAATTAAAAACAATACAAACGCATATTTAGGTGCTTTATATGGTACGGCATCAAATAGTGTAATAAGTGCTTTTAATAGGCACAGTAATTTTTCAACAAAATTTAAAAATCTCTATTTTGTTGGGGGTACTGTTCACCCAGGAGGAGGAATCCCTTTGTGTTTAAATAGTGCTAAAATAGTTGTAGATAGTTTATGATGAAGAACATTAATAAAATATTAATCTTAGTATTAGTTATATTTCATACTGTTGGTTTAATAGGGATGTTGTTTTTTGATAGAAGTAGTTTTATTAAACTAACATGGCTTAACCTTCTTATATCAACTATAATCGCTTTTATATCCTACAAGAAAAAAATAGTAAGATTAATCATTCCATTTTTTTTAGTGGCTTTTGTAACATTTTTCGCGGAATTTATAGGTGTAAAAACAGGTCTTTTATTTGGGGATTATAAGTATGGAGATGTTTTAGGGTTAAAGCTTTTTAAGGTTCCATTGCTGATAGGTTTTTTATGGCTGACTTTGTCATTAGGCGCTAAAAGTATTGCACAACGCTTTACAAGTTTACCAAGTCAAATTGGTTATGTTTTAGCAGCATTGTTAATGGTTTTTGTAGATTTTTTAATTGAACCTGTAGCTATAAAGTTTGGTTATTGGATATGGGAGCATGATTCGGTACCAATATTTAATTACGTTTGCTGGTTTTTATTGGCATACGTTAACCAGTTGTTTTTAAGTAAGATAAATAATAGGAATGATGTGTTAGAGGCGTTGTTTTTAATAAATGTATTATTTTTTTCAATATTAAATTATTTCTTATGACTTACAGTATCTTAATAGTCGCATTAACTTTCATAGTAATGGAATTTGTAGCCTTTGCGTTGCACAAGTATGTGATGCATGGCTTTTTATGGAGTTGGCACAAGGATCATCATCAGCCTAAATATGAAAAGCTAGAAAAAAATGATCGATTTTTTTTAGTCTTTGCTATTCCTAGTTGGTTAGGTATTATGTTTGGTTTAATTTATGACATTAATTGGTTCTTTTCAGTAGGTGTAGGGGTCGCCTTATATGGTATTTGTTATGTAATTGTTCATGAAATCATCATTCATCAAAGGCTTCCTTTTTTTAAAAGGTTAAATTCTAAATACATAAAAGGCATTCGATTTGCACATAAAATACACCATAAAAACCAAGGGAAATACCATGGTGTATGTTTTGGTATGCTGATTGTTCCTTTAAAATACTTTAAATAATGCTATACCTCTATCTTTTAATATTTACTCTTTTCGTGCCCTTGTTACTTACATGGGATAAAAAAGTTAAATTCTACACACAACTTAAAAGTCTAGCATTCTCTATTTTTATCGTATCGTTAATATTTATTATTTGGGATGTTTTTTTTACTAAATATGGAGTTTGGGGCTTTAATAATTACTATTTGTTAGGGGTGTCGTTTTTTAAATTACCCATCGAAGAAATTTTGTTTTTTGTAGTGGTTCCTTATGCTTGTGTTTTTATACACGATACGTTAAATACATATTGGCCTATTCGAGATTCAAAAATTAATAAAAAAGTTTTCATTGTATTACTCGTTATTTTAAATGTTTGGTTAGTTACAATTTACAGTAAGGAGGCTTATTATACCACTTCTGTTACAATTTCACTATTTGTTACAATCATTTTATTATTGCCATTAAAGAGCAATGATTTAGCTGCATTATTTAGGTCTTATTTTATTGTATTAGTACCATTTTTGTTTGTAAATAGTGTTTTAACAGGTTTTTTTACTGAAACACCTATAGTTTGGTACAATGATGCCAATAATTTAGGTATTAGAATTGGAACAATACCATTGGAAGATTTTATATATAATTTCTCTTTAATCGTTCCTGTAATATTGGTTAGAGACATGTTTCTTAAGAAAAAAAGAATGTACCTCGATAATAATAAAGATTAGGACGGATTTAAATCTCAAATTAGGATGGGGAATCTTGAAGAAATTCCACGACAAGAGGTTTAGCAATTTGAATTTAAAAACGATTTATTATTTCATGTGTTTGTGGTTAGTGAAATATTCTTAGTCACAATCTCAGTCGCTAATATATTTTGCTTTTATTCTAATGTCATTTTCTTTAAATGAACCGGAACCAAAAATTTCAAAACAAATTGAAGTTAAACTGTTATTAGGCAGCATTTTTTTAGCTTCTCTAAAATCCTGATTGATTTTTGATAAATTTTCAAAAAATGCTATTTGAGTTTTATCAAAATCTAGTAACTCGGTTGTTGCTCCTTTCTGAACCTCTAATGAAATGATTAGCTTTTTATTTCCTTCGCTGTCTTCTTTTACAGCAAGATTATAAGAGTTAATAATTTCCGATAGCTCAGGTAATGAGTAAATAACTTCTTGAATGTCAGTAGGGCTTATATTAGATCCGAAAAAAGACACAGTCATATCAGCTCTTCCATAATGTAATAATAAC